>JAAZOA010000163.1 GCA_012798055.1 Syntrophomonadaceae bacterium
ACCTGGGAATGGCATCTGCGGCAACGTCGGCCGGTATACCGATATCGTGTTTCACAATCAGCGCTCCTGCCTCGGTCGTATTTTTATTGACCCAATCTATAGAGGCAGCATATTCCTCCAGGAACCTGGCCATAATATCCGGATGCTGATCGGCAAAGTCCTTCTTGACCACCAGACAGGTCTGGGCAAACTGGACGTCAGCCCCATTGATGCGCTTCCATTCCTGTTGGAGATCCAAAGCTACCTTCAAATTAGGATTCTTGCTGAGCACTGTAGAAACCCAGGGCTCAGGCAAAACCGATATCGTGCTCTTGCCTGCAATGGCCAGCTGGGCTTGTTCTACCGGGCTGGTGATGTACTGGAGGCTGACGTCCTTGGCAGGGTCAATTCCGTTTTTGCTCAGCAGGTAGCGAAAAACCACGTCTCCAGCTGAACCTTTAGTCGCCGCGTCAATGCTCTTGCCTTTTAAATCAGCCCAGGTCTTTATTGCAGGATCACTACTCACTACATACATAACACCCCAGGTATTCATGGCGACTAATTTATAAGCTACACCTTTATTGTACAAAATGGCTGCACTGTTGGTGGGAATGGTAGCAAATTCTATCTCCCCGGTCAGAAGTTTAGCTGTCAGGGTATCCGGACTCGGTTCGATGACATATTCTACCTTGACGTTTTCACCCATGGAAGGATTGCTGTCCATCATCTTGACCATTCCAACTGCAGTTGGCCCTTTCAGTGCGGCTGCCTTGAAATTCACTGTTTCGGGCGCAGCGCTTTGCTTGGAAGTAGTGCAGCCCGCGGCAGCCATCATCAAAACCACGATCAATAACAAGGCCAGTGATTTTTTCATCCTTATTCTCCTCTCCAATCCCATATTAATTGTGAATCTAATCTCAATCATAAACCCTAATAGACTTGTTGTCACCTGCTTAGTAAAATTACCCCCTGCCTAGCTTCTCCAATTATGCCGAAGCATTTTGGTTTTCGAGCCCTTTCCGTTATAATAATAAACTGTAATCAAATGATTACTGATCACATTGAGGGAATGAGGGATATTGTTGGATCTTTCTGTCCAGCCTATAAACAAACTAGACGCCACCATCAGTATACCCGGTGATAAATCCATCTCCCACCGCAGCGTATTGATCGGAGCTATTGCGGATGGGGTGACAGAGATACGCAATTTTTTGCCTGGCGAAGACTGCCTCAGTACGGTGAGGTGCATTCGCCAATTGGGGATCACAGTAGAGCAGCTCAGTCCAACTCACCTGAAGGTGTACGGCCTTGGAATGAACGGCCTCAGCGAAGCTGAGGATGTTTTGGATGTGGGCAATTCCGGTACGACCATACGCTTGATTTCTGGAATTCTGGCTGGGCAGGATTTCTTCTCGGTACTGACTGGTGACGCTTCGATCCGCCGGCGACCCATGGCCCGGATAGCCGAACCGCTAAGGCAGATGGGAGCTCAGGTCTGGGGGCGCAACCAGGGGCGTAATGCGCCCCTGGCAATTCGCGGAGGTGGCCTTAAGGGGATCGAATACCGGACACCCGTTGCCAGTGCCCAGATCAAATCAGCGCTG
>JAAZOA010000017.1 GCA_012798055.1 Syntrophomonadaceae bacterium
TCCTGACACTCACCCTGCTGATGACAATGGTGGTTGGTACGGCTGCAGCCAGGCCGTTCAAGGCACCCGGCCAGGGCCAGAACAAGATTTTCTGGGATATTCAGGGACACTGGGGTCAAGCGGCAATTGTTAAAGGCCAGGACCGGGGCTTTTTCAGTGGCTATGCAGACGGATCATTTCGCCCCGACAACCCGATAACCAGTGATGAATTGGCGGTCATCATCGACCGGCTGTTGGGAGACTGCAACGATGATGAGGATCAGGAAGAAAATGATGGAGATGTTAATATCAAAGGAGTTCCAGCCTGGGCCAGGAATTCGGTCTGGAAGGGGCACAAACAAGGTTATATCAATCTGAAGAGATATCACTCCGCATTACAGCTCAGCAGGCTGGAAGCATGTGTTGAATTGGCGGATGCCCTGATCGATGCGGGGCTAATCGACCCGGTCGAGGAGGATGAATACTTCAATCCCTTTGGAGACTGCAGTTCAATATCCGATGAGGACTATGCCAAAATCATGGCTCTCTACCGAGCAGGGATAATAAAGGGTACTGCCCAAAATTTATTCAATCCTAACAGCCATCTGACCAGAGCGATGATAGCCATTATTATCGGGAATGTATCCGAACTGCAGAAGGATAAGGACCTGACTCTTGATGTTTATAAACTGACAATCGATGCCGGCGATGAGGACAACATAACCGGGACCCTGGCAGACAAGGATTTGGAAATCGAGGACGTGCAATGGAAAGTCACGTCTGGTGATGCGGCTATAATCGATGATGTCGAGCTCACCTGGGACGATAACGAATTCGACGCGACCATCATGACTGCCGCAGATGCCGACAAAGGCGACAAGTGCACTATCACCTTCACGGTCAAGGACCGGGACGGCAAAGTCTATAAAGTCAAATGCCAGGTCACCATCGGCCAAGGCTCGACAGGCAACGACGAAATCTGGCTGGATAAAAGCCGGATAGACATGGATGAGAATAGAACCAAAGCAGTCAGGGTTTACCTGCCCGATGGTTATGACACCGGTGATGTTGAGGGCGTAGACTGGGACACTGATTATACTGATGTGGCTGATATCAGCTATGATGAGTCGGATCTCCTGGATCACAATAAGTACTTCATGGTGGAAGTGGTGTCCGAAGATGTTGACGGCGATGATTCCTGCACGATCATCATCAGGGTCAAACTCGATGGTACCTGGTATGATACCGATCTGAAGGTCAATGTAGCCGACCTGGATTAAAAGATAGGGTTGCCGATTTCGGGTATAATTGAAAGGGGTGTTCTGACTAGCGATGTTATCGCGGCCAGATGCCCCTTTTCGCTTGGTGCTGTTGGTACTCTGCAAACAAACCATAATTGGCTCCGGGAAATATTTTTGCAGCTGCGACCCCATTTTTGGATTTTCCCGTGCGTATTAATCCACAGAGAGTCTAAAGTACTCTTGAAAAGGGCAAACTCGTCGAAAGGCGGGGACGCAAAACCACGGGTCTAAGGCCTTAGGGCTAAGACAGCCGGTTGCCGGGAGCAGATTTATATTCACATCACCTGCCTGGCAACCGTCCAGGCAGGTTTTTATTTGGGGCGAAGGCATAATATTTAAGGAGGCAGAATAAATGACCAGTGTAATGCTATTAGGATTGTTGGGTGCCGGGATGCTGTTACATATCAGGGTGGAAAAACAAGTCAGGCATCATGTCTAGTCCGGTAGTGGCCCGCGTTCCGCTTCCAGTTTGGCTTTAAAACTGATCCGTCTCGGGGTTGTAAGCTCGTCGAACTTGATCATATAGGCAGCCTGGTTCTGGTCGATGTCTATCACTTCCCCGGCGCCCATGATGCTGTGAACGATACGTTCACCGGGTTTGAACAAGGATGCGTCAGTCGAAAAATCCAGCATTTTCTCGCTGCTCGTGATACTCCAATTCGTCTCAGCGATAAGGCTTTCCTCCAATTCATGGGTGTAGGCCAGCAGGTTCTTATCCACATTGAAGATGAAGCGGGAAGGATAACGGTATGAGCCATCCAGGTTGCGCCCTTCTGCATCGGTCAGGAACAACCCCTTTTTTGCCCGGGTGAAAGCCACGAATGCCAGCCGCCGCTCTTCTTCCATGCCCTCCAAGGTAGCGGTCTTCTTGGACGGGAATACGCCTTCCTCCAGGCCGCAGAGAAATACATAGGGGAACTCCAATCCCTTGGCGGCATGCGCAGTCATCAGCTTGACTACGTTCTGGGCGGAGGCAGCGTCGGTGTTGGTGAGCAGGGCTACGTGGGCCAGGTAGTGCTCCAAGGTGCATTCCTCACCGCAGGCGGTTTCATACTCATAGACTGATTGTTTCAGTTCCGCCAAATTGTCCAGCCGCTCCTGACTGCCTTCGGTCCTAAGCATCGATTCATAGCCGCTCTGGTCGAGGACCGCGCTCAGAAGTTCGGAGATAGGGATATCGTGGTAGACGGAGGAGAATCGTTCTATCAGGGCTAGAAACCGTTTCGCCCTGGTGCTCCTGAAGATTTCGTTATCAATAGTCCTCTCCAGGGCGTTGTAGAGTGAACACTGATTCTGCTCTGCGTAGCTCTGCAAAAACCTGATCCGCCGCTCACCGATGCTGCGCTTGGGCACATTGACCACTCGGAGGAAGGACAAGTCGTCCTTAAAGGCTATGAGCCGCAGATAGGAGAGGGCATCTTTTATCTCCATACGGCCGAAGAATTGTACCCCGCTGTATATCTGGTAGGGGATTTCTTCTTTCATGAACACTTCTTCCAGGTTGCGGGAGATGTAATGGGCCCGATATAGCACAGCTATGTCCCTCAATGTTACGCCTTGGGAGACCAGTTCTTTGATCTGAGCCGCCACCCATAGCGCCCCGGCTTTAGAGGTCCGGGCATGGTGGTAGACTACTGGTACGCCATCGGGCAGGGTGGCATGGAGGTCTTTTTTAATCCGGTTCTCGTTTTTCGCGATCAGGGAATTGGCCACAGCCACGATCTGGGGGGTAGAGCGGTAATTCTCCATCATCATGATGGTTCGCGCTCCAGGAAAATCCCGGTCGAAGTCCAGTAGGTAGCGCACATTGGCTCCCCTCCAGGTGTAAATGGTCTGATCCGGATCGCCCACAATAAAGAGGTTCTGGTGGTACCCGCACAACACCTTCATCAAGCGGTATTGCAGCTCGTCTATGTCCTGATATTCATCGATCATGATATACTCCAGCCGCTGCTGCCACTTCAGCCTGACATCTTCAGAGATGCTGAAGATATGCAGCACATACTTGAGCAGGTCGTTATAATCAAGGCCGAAGCATTTCTTCTCCTGGTACAAACAGCCGTAGAAGATTATATCCTCAGCCTTCTCTGCATTCAAATACTTCTGCTGCAGCTTTTCCAGGGGCAGCGCGATCATGTATTCGTAATAGTCAGGTTCCTTGAATATCTTGCGGATCTCGATCATATCACGGGCTTTGGCGAAAGTCATGTGACGCAGGGTCAAACCCCGCTCGTCATAAATCACCTTCAACATCGTGTCTATATCGGAATTGTCCAACACAATAAAACTCTTGGGGTACTGGACGGTATTGATATCCTCTTGCAGGACAGATACACAGAAGCTGTGAAACGTGCTGATATAGCCGGTATCATTGTCACCGGTCAGACGGCGGATGCGCTTTTTCATCTCATTGGCGGATTTATTGGTAAAAGTCAAGCAGAGTATGTTGGCCGGCATGATGCCGATCTCATTGACCAGGTAGGCGAAGCGGTGCGCAAGGGCCCGGGTCTTGCCTGACCCCGCCCCGGCGATCACCCGGATAAAGCCTTCCGTAGAGGTAACAGCTTGTCGTTGGGCTTCGTTTAGTCCCTGCAGTATTGCTTCCAAACCCGAGGCTCACCCCCTAAGCGGTCAGAACCCGAAGAACACATGTTCGACAGATATATTCTACGTCCCTGGAAACGATGCGTCAAGAAGAGACCAAATGCGGCATCGAAATATTGTTGTCCCGGCCAGGATTGTGGGGCACGGCGCGACCTACAGCAGGGATCTGCGCGGCTATGATGAAGTGTGGACTCAGGCCTTTCCCCTTGGCGAGAGGCTAGGAAATTTAATTTTTCACAAATGCACGAAAGCCTTTGCTTTCGTATATACTTGGATATAGAAGAATAATTATCCAAAAAGGGAGCGATGAATGCGGGGATGCATTTGGACGCTTTTTCCCGCAATGAGCTGGCAGCGTAACCGACCTGAGAAGGCCGGTTTTTGTGTTTCTCCAGGACTATCAAAATACCAATAGATGCGAAAAAAGTGGCTATGGATTGCATGGGCCGAAGGGTCATACTCGGTTCCAGGGTCTTTCCGGGCGATAAATATTCCAATGGCGACCTGGCCCGGCCGGCCTTCAGTATAAGTGAATGAGCAGGGAGGCATACTGGTATGAGAAACTATGAAATTACGCGCCTGGTCAAATCCGAGGACCTCAATCATCACGGGACACTTTATGCAGGCCGCTCAGTGGAGTGGCTGGTCGAAGCCGGCTTTATCGCGGCTGCGAGTGAACATGGGGACCCGCGAGACGTGCTGTGTGTCAAGGTGCATGGATTCACTTTCAAAGAACCCGTCCCGCCGGGAGATATCATAACCTTCAGGGCCCGGGTCGTTAAAACTGGTAATTCCAGCATTTTAGTATATGTAAAAGCCACATCGGAGATTTCCGACAAGGCCCATTTGGATGGATTCCTGACCTTTGCCTGTGTGGAACCCGGAACCCAGAAACCAAAGAGGCACGGCATAGTTCTGGATGAACCTGAGAACAGCGAAGAGCAAGCAATCAGGCAAAGAGCAGCGAAAATTGCTGCCTCTAATCTGTAAATCCATTCCCTGCAGTCACCCTGACACCAGACCATGTACTCGTAATCAATTTCGAAGACGGTTAGCGCCCGCCGAAGCTGGAGCCGCCC
This sequence comes from Syntrophomonadaceae bacterium, assembly GCA_012798055.1. Taxonomy (GTDB): domain Bacteria; phylum Bacillota; class Syntrophomonadia; order Syntrophomonadales; family Syntrophomonadaceae; genus PHAA01. Next base: position 4,964 of record JAAZOA010000017.1, read on the forward strand.
CCGCCGCCGCCTCCGCCGCCGGAGAATCCGCCCCCGCCCCCATGGCCGGATGAGGATTTACTGACCGCTGCCCGGGCCGAGCTCAGGGCCCGGTCCATGGAGTCGCCGATGTTATCGAACGATTGATTCACATTGCTTACCGCTGCATAATGGCCGTAGGTCATCCACCCCGTGCCGAAATGATAATCGCCATCCTGCAGGTTGGGGAAGACCAGTTCCAGCTGGCGGATGACTTCCTTGGCCACCCCCAGGGTCACGGCATAAACCAAGTAGTGTTCCCAGATGATGAGGCTGGGGATCTCGTGCTTGTCCATCTCCGAGAAATGCTCCAGGAAGCGCTTGAAGGCCTGCCAGCGCACATAGTCCTCCTGGCCGGTCTTGGAGCGCCGGCTGTATAGCGCCGGTATTACGGCTACCATAATCCCGCCGATGATGAGCCCGGTGGAAAATAGGTAGGTTTCGAAAATGAACAGGAGTACCATACCCAGGATGACCATCCCGATCCCGCTCAAAATAGCCGCAACCGGCATCATGCCGCTGTCATCGAAAAACTTCAGGCTGACACCCCGGGCCTTCAGCCCCGAGGTCCACTTCTCCCAGAATTCGTAGAAATCCTGGCCGTGCTTCTTGGCATATTGCTCAATGTCAGTCAGGTAGAGGAATCCTCTGCTCTCCGAGATTTTGGCCCTCAGGAATTCCAGGAGTTCCTGTTCATGGGGGCGCAATACCGCGTCCTCGGGTTTCTTCAAGCTGGCCGCCGCCGGCGCGGGCAGCAGGGACAGGCGGTAGGTCACCACTTCCTTGTCGAAGAGGAACCTGGGCACCACGACGGTGGCTTCCTCCAGGGACAGGAATTTGCGCCGGGCCAGGTCCATGATGGTAGCGGTCAGGTCACGGGCTTCAATCTTGCCCTTGTTCCACAGCACGCTGAGTTCCGCCGGGCTGTAGTCGGCCGGCAGTTCCCGGTAATAATCGCCCTGGAAGCTGGTGGGATGTTTGCGCCCGTATCTAAACCACAGCCAGATCACTGCTGCCAGAGAGCCTAGCAGGGCTGCCAGCCCTCCGCTGGTGTCCAGGCGGGACACCAAACGCTGCCGGTTGGCCTGGTCTGCCCAGTCCTCCTCCTCGGCCAAGATGCCGGGCAGGGCGGTCTTGCCGGTTAAGGCTGAGGGCGGGGCGGAGGGGAACAGGGCGGCAGGCATCACCACCCGGCCCTCCACGAAGGTATAAGCGGGGAGGTCACTGACCTCCAGCACCACTGTGTCCGGCCCCGTGAACACGATTTCCCCATTCAGGGGACCATGGCCCCAGATCCTGATGTCTTCCCCCTGGCGGTAGCGCTCCGCCCCGGGCGGCAGTTTTATATTGACCTTCACCCGGCCGATGGGATTGCCGTTATCTTTCCCGATGAATTTGCGGTAGAGTTCGGCTCCGTCCTTATGCACCTGGACAGCGTTGACGACCCGGTAGGAGACATCGAAGGTGCGGACCTGGTCCAGGGCGGAGATGCTCCAGTCTATGGTCAGCAGGTCACCCTCGGTCTTGACCAGATAGGTGCCGGGCGGTCCGTAGGTGGTGCCGGGATTGAACTTATAAGGCTGGCCGTTTTCCCGCACCACCACCTCCCTGACCGGGGTATTACCCTGGGGGATTTTGATGTAGAAGCCGTTCCACTGCCCGGAAAAATTGACGGTGAGATGTTCCGTGACCTGCATGGATGCGTCAGGCAGGACTTCTGCATCCACATTCACCGCTTCCATGGAGAGAGAGCGGGCCAGGGCCTGGCCAGGCATCACCGCCAGGCAAAATGCTATTATAAGGCTCATGATCGCCAGACCGAGGCAGCGGGCAGACATGCGTCTCTCCATGCAGGCTTCCCCTCTCTGGCTTAAAATTGGACCTTGACGGGCTGGCGCTCTGCTTCACCCTCGACATTGAAGTAATCGGCGACGTGAAAACCGAGCATGCCGGATACCAGGTTATTGGGGAAAACCTGGATGGTGGTATTGAATTTCTGCACCGTATCGTTGTAGAATTGGCGGGCAAAGGCGATCTTGCTCTCGGTATCGGTCAGTTCGGACTGCAGCTGCAGGAAATTGGTATTGGCCTTGAGGTCCGGGTAAGCCTCAGCTACCGCAAACAGGGATTTTAATGCGCCGCTGAGCATGTTTTCCGCCTGGGCCTGGTCCTTGATGGTACCCGCCGCCATGGCCATGTTCCTGGCCTGGGTCACACTCTCCAGCGTGGACTTCTCATGTTGGGCATAACCCTTGACCGTCTCCACCAGGTTGGGGATCAGGTCATAGCGGCGCTTCAGCTGCACATCCACCTGGGCCCAGGCATTCTGTACCCGCTGCCGTAATTTGACCAGGCTGTTGAAGGTGACGATCAGGAATAATCCCACGAAAACCACCAGGGCCCCGATAATAATGATTCCCGGCATGTTTATACCTCCTTTGTCTGCATGATTTTTGCTTGGCTCGGGTGTTTGCAGCCTGGAAACACGACGGCCGGCCTGAAAAAGCCGGCTGCGCCATCATCTGCGCCCGAGGGAACCCGTTCAGATGACCCGCATCCACCGATCCCAGAATATTGTTTGCCTCTCCTTGTATTGTACCATGGATAAAGCTTTGAGGGGAAAAACAGGGAACCGCCCCTGCCGGCAACCATTTTCTGTCTTCGCCTATGGAGGCCCCTGTGTTATCATACGAAGCGTGAAGCCATAGGTGAGAGGTATTTATTTCGTGAAACAGATCAGGTATTCCGCGCTGTTGTTTTTGCTCGCATTTGTTATGGTCATGCTGTTGGCCGTTAGACATCCATCTCAGGCCCCTCCCGGCGGCGGGACCGAAATCAACGCCCGTGTTTTCAGTGATCCCTTCGCAGAGTTCAATAGACTCAAACCCATTTCCCGGGACTTTCTACATATTGAAAATTATATTGCTGCGTTGGTCGGCGGCCATGATTCAGTTGATGCTGAAACAATAACACCAGGTCCAACTGCTATTATCCATACTGTCAAGTCCGGCGATACCCTTTGGGATATCGCGCTTGCCTATAATTCCACCGTTGTTAATCTCTGGGAGTTCAATCACCTGAGCAGCGATGCTTTGTCTCCGGGACAGGCCTTACTGGTCAACGGACCGGCGCAGGGTCATCCGAAAGCACCCCTGCAACCGGCGGCCAGTCCCAGCCGTTCCGGCCAGACTTCACGTACCGGGGAGATCCTGCAATACGCGGCCCGATATCTCCACACTCCTTACATTTGGGGAGGGAACAGTCCCAAAGGATTCGATTGTTCAGGGTTTGTACAGTACGTGTTCAGGCATTACGGTTACAACTTGCCGCGAACCGCCGCTGCCCAAGCCTCGGCCGGGGTGCGCGTCACAAAATCTGATCTGAGGCCGGGGGACCTGGTGTTTTTCGCAATGCACGGTTCGGGTATCGATCATGTGGGTATTTACGCCGGAAGCGGAAGGTTTATTCATTCCAGTTCGCCCGGTTCCGGCGGGGTAGTCTATTCGTCTTTATCTGAAAGCGCATATGCGAAAGCTTATAGTGGTGCCAAGCGGATTATCGAATAAGAGCGCTTATTTCTGCGGGATCCGCGAATCGCACTATTTATCAGTAATAATTGAGAAAATGATAACATTCACTACGATTGACGGCGATGCAGGGACAGCATATACTATGTGTAAGCTCCAAGGAATTCCTAAGACGGAAAACCAAAGCGAGCCGGAAACAGAAACAGAAAATCGACAACTAGATCAAGATACCAGTAAAGCAATTTACTAATCCAGA
>JAAZOA010000164.1 GCA_012798055.1 Syntrophomonadaceae bacterium
CCTGGCGCACATGGTCTGCCTCGATTTTGAAGTTCAGTCCCCGTAATATGTTAATGGTGGTCATGGCCACTGCCATGTTTTTGAGCTGGTATTCACCCAGTAATGAGAACCTCAATCCCGGTAAATACCAGCCTGCTCCCTCAATATCAACCACTTGGCCTTCAGGCGAGGAAGCGGCACCGGTGGCGATTTGCAGATTGGAACTTGAATAGACAGCTGCCCCCAGATCAGCCGCTCTCGTCGAGATGACCTGGCTGGCTTCGGGGCCCAATATGCCGGTCACTAATGGTACAACAGGCTTGATGATCCCTGCTTTGTTCCCGGCAACCTCCGCCAGGGTCGATCCCAAAAATGCGGTGTGATCGAAATCGACGCTGGTTATCACTGAAACCAACGGTTGAATTACATTGGTCGAATCATAGGTCCCGCCCATACCTACTTCCAGTACAGCCACATCTACTTTTTGCTCCGCAAAATACTGAAAAGCCACGGCAGTAAGTACTTCGAACTCGGTAGGGTGTTCTTCTCCCCGCTTCAACATAACCTGGATGTGCTTTTCAGTTTTCTCCAAATACGACCATAATACCTGATCTTCTATCTCCTCCCCATTGACAGTGAATCTCTCCCGGTAGGAATGCAGATGGGGCGAACTATATCGCCCCACCTTGTATCCGGCTGCTATTAAGATCTCCGCTATCATCAGAGAAGTGGATCCTTTGCCATTGGTCCCGGCAACATGCACATAGGCCAGCCCCTGTTCGGGGTGGTCCAGTTCCGCCAAAAGGCTGCTGATCCTGTCCAATCCTGGTTTGCTCCCCAAACTGCACAAATCCCTGAGCCGCTCCTCTACTTGACCGTGAATATCTCTAAGCGTTGTAATATACCTTCTTTCCGGTTTATAGCCTCTGCCTGACGCTCCTGTTCCTTGGCTATAACTTCAGGCGGAGCTTTGGCCAGGAATTTTTCATTGCTGAGTTTGGCCTGGGCCTTTGCGATTTCCAGGTCAGCCAGCCCCAATTCTTTTTCCAGCCGGCTGATTTCCTTATCAATATCGATGATTCCCTGGAGCGGAACATAGAGTTCAGCAAATGGCAATAGGGCTGAAACTGCTTGACGGGGTTTAGCTGGCAAATCGCCCAATAATTGAAGATTGTTTACCCTGGCCAACTCTTGGATATAGTGGCCATATTTTTCGAACAACTTCAGCCAGCCAGGATCTTTGCATACCAAGACTGCTTCAACCGGAAGCCCATGGCTTAAATTGAATTCGGCCCGGATGTTACGGATAGCTCTGATTGAAGCCATTACGGCCTGCATCTCCTCTACAGCCGAAATATCGATCCGGCTGTGATCGCTGACCGGCCAGGGTTCTTTCATCAAAGCTTCTCCATGCCCAGGCAGTTTCTGGTAAATTTCCTCGGTAATAAAGGGCATGAAAGGATGCAGCAGTTTCATGATTCCAGTCAGCACCTCGAGCAACACAGTCTGGACAATATATTTGCCCCTGGAGTCGCTGGGATTGAAAAGCCTGGGTTTGGCTAATTCAATATACCAATCGCAGAATTCATCCCAGATGAAATCGTATATTCCCCGGGCAGCCTCGCCCAATTCGTATTTTTCCAGCAGGAGCTCGGTCTCGTCGATTTTCTGGTTGAGGCGGGCATATATCCAGCGCTCGGCCAGGGGTAATCCTTCAGGGGAAACCTCCCCGGGGGGATAGTCTTCCAGTTTCATGAGCACGAACCGGGCAGCATTCCAGATCTTATTGGCGAAATTGCGGCTATTCTCTACTTTATCCCACTGGAACCTTACATCATTACCCGGGGTTACCCCGGTTATCATGGAAAACCGTAGCGTGTCAGCTCCGTATTTCTCGATCACTTCCAGGGGATCGACTCCATTGCCCAGGGACTTGCTCATTTTTCTGCCCAGGGCATCCAGGATCAGGCCGTGAATATTGACTTCATAAAATGGCACTTTGCCAGTCTGTTCGATGCCTGAGAAAATCATCCGGGCAACCCAGAAGAAAATTATGTCCCTGCCGGTGACCAGTACACTGGTGGGGTAGAAATCCCGCATATCAGCGGTGTCCTCCGGCCAACCCAGAGTTGAGAATGGCCACAGCGCACTTGAGAACCAGGTATCCAGGACATCTTCATCCTGCTTCAATTCGCTTGATGCACAAGCAGGTCATACAGGGGGATCTTCCCGGCTGCAGATCACCTGCCCGCAATCCTGGCAATACCAGACCGGGATCCGGTGGCCCCACCACAATTGTCGTGATATGCACCAATCCCTGATGTTCTCCATCCAGTTCAGGTAAGTCTTGGTAAAACGCTCCGGGATAAACTTGATCTCCCCGTCTACCACTTTTTGAATGGCAGGCTCAGCCAAAGGCTTCATTTTGACGAACCACTGCCTGGAGATCATGGGCTCGATTACCGTATCACAGCGTTGACAGTGCCCTACCGCATGCTCATGCTCCTCTACTCCCAGCAGATTATGGCCCGCTTCCAGGTCCACCAAAACCTTCAGGCGGCAGGCCTGCCGGTCCAATCCGGCATAAGGGCCGGCATTTTCGTTCATAATGGCATCAGTACCCATGACCACGATTTGCTCCAGGTTGTGGCGCAATCCCATCTCGAAATCGTTGGGGTCATGAGCCGGGGTGACCTTTACCGCACCAGTGCCGAAATCCTTGTCAACATAAGCGTCGGCGAATACCGGAATCCGACGCCCCAGCAAGGGCAGGATAACGTGTTTGCCCACGAACCGGCTGTAGCGCTCATCTTCCGGATGAACCGCAACCCCGCTGTCCCCCAGCATGGTTTCCGGCCTGGTCGTGGCTACCACCAGGTAATCTTCACTGTCCTCCAGAGGGTATTTGATGTACCACAGATGACCTGCATGGTCAGCATGCTCTACCTCGATATCGGAGATCGCAGTATGACAGCGGGGACACCAGTTAATGATATAGTCCCCCTGATATATCAAGCCTTTTTCATAGAGGTTGACAAAAACTTCCCGCACCGCCCGCGAACAGCCTTCATCCATGGTAAAACGTTCCCGGCTCCAATCGCAGGAGGATCCCAGCAGGCTGAGTTGCTGGGTGATCCGATCACCATATAGGCGCTTCCATTCCCATACCCTCTCCAGGAATTTTTCCCGGCCCAGATCATATTTGCTCAAACCTTCGCTGGCTATGCTTTCTTCCACCCTGGCTTGTGTAGCTATCCCCGCGTGGTCGGTCCCCGGTAACCAGAGAGTGTTGTAACCCTGCATCCTCTTCCAACGGGTGAGGATATCCTGCAGGGTGTTATCCAGGGCATGCCCCAAATGCAGTTGACCGGTTACGTTGGGAGGCGGCATTACTATAGAATAGTGGGGTTTGCTTGTATCCCCATGCGGAGCAAAATAATTATGATTCTTCCAATAGTCGTACCACCGTTTTTCCACCTGAGCCGGATCATAGACACTACTTAGGTTTTTTACACCCGATATCAACAAGACCTCCTCTTTCAGCACCGATGCGACGAGAGCGTCACCCTTAAAAGTTGACCCCCGCAGCATTGTTAAGCTAAATTTTACTTAAAATACGAAGCCCTTGGCAAGTGATAGTTAGGGCCGGTTGTCTGCAGTCGGCTGCTTGTGCTAAGCTAATGGGCAGAATAAGCGAGGAGGCTTAGGAATGAAAAGCTCGAAAATAGGGAGAAATGATCCCTGTCCATGCGGCAGCGGCAAGAAATATAAACATTGCTGCCTGGCTCTGGATGGGTTAATTAGCCCGGCTGAAAGCCCTTTTGACCGTTACAACCGCTTGGTCACGACCTTGAAGATGAAAATAGAACAGAACTATGCAGGACAGATTCGCAAAGTCCGCAAATCTGCTCGAGAAAACTTCCTCCGTTTGTGCACCAGCCCCATTCTTAATCAGGACCAGGAGCCCCTTTTCTCGGACTGGCTTTGGTTCGACATGCCTGATATCCAAGGGTTGACCATGGGCAGAGAATACCTGCAGGAAAACGGCGCCTCACTTGAACCTCCATTGCGGGAATGCCTGGAAGCTCTCAACTCCTCATACCTGGGCCTTTACGAGACTCACGGTATGGAGTCGGGATGCCTGAAGGTAGTCGACTACCTGAGCGGCCAGGAGGAACTGGTCCTACTGAAAGAACCCCTGGACATCGAAATGGGCGACAAGCTGCCCCTGTTGCTGGGACGTCTCTTGGCCCTGCCGCTGGGCCGGATATTTTCCGGCAGTGTTCTGATGTTACGCAATGATGCGGGTCAAGGCGAGTTCATTCGCATGCACATGGACTATTGGCGGCGAATAAACGGCTGGAAAGACATAAAAACCGGACTCAAGAAAGGGGAGGTTTTGTTCGGCCTATTCGACCGGGCTCTGCATAAGACGGAATTGGCATTGAACGATATCCGTACAGTGCGGGATCCCCATCAGTTAGCCCAAATTCGGGAAGGATTGAGCGATTCGGCTACCTGGTTGCAGTCCCATCGGACCCAAGGGGTCAGCTGGTATGATCTGTCGTCCGAAAAAGGCCAGGCTCGCATGGGAGTTGGGAGTGATTTTGCGGCTGTATATGCTGACCGGTTGGCGGATATATTGTTGACAGAAAAATTATGGAGCGATATTGTACCCCTGGAATCATGGGAGATAGTGAACAACCAATTGCTTTTCCAAGCCCCCCACCCGCAGCTGGAACATATATGGTATACGGTAATCAAGGAGAGAGAGACTGAACGCTGGCTGCACACCAACCACCGTGAGCTATCTGATAGAACTCCTGCCGAAATACTTGACAAAGCGAATGGCCGGGGGCAACTCCTGGCCATGCTGGATGAGTTTGCCGTTCAGGCCGCGTGTAATGCATCAAGCCTGGACCTGGTAGAATATATGCGGGCCCGGATCAGTCAAGGGCAGGATCACTGACTACCGGTGCGATTATCTCTTCTATGGCTTCCGCCACAGCAGTCATACCCTCTCCGGTTTCAGCAGAAAAGCACAGCGGAGCCTGGTCCAAAACCAGGCCTTTTTTTATGATCCCCAAGTGCTTGGAGCGGGACCCCTTCGATATTTTGTCAGCCTTGGTAGCCACCGGCAAGAAAGGGATA
>JAAZOA010000165.1 GCA_012798055.1 Syntrophomonadaceae bacterium
AATTGCTGGTCGAGCAGATGAAAAACGGTTATCTGGAAATGGCCCGGATAAATCTGACTCTGGCTTCTGAGCTATTCAACCTGGACGAAGAATTACAGGAAGGGTGGCTGAGTACGAAGGCGGAGTGGATCTGGAGATGATTAAACGAGGCGAAATATATTTTGCCCAGCTCAACCCTGTCGTTGGTTCCGAACAAGGTGGAATAAGACCAGTTTTGGTGGTGCAGAATGATATCGGCAACCAGTACAGTCCAACCACGATAGTGCTGGCTATCACCTCGCAGATCAACAAAGCTAAACTACCTACCCATGTCGAATTAAGAGCCGATACATATGGTATGGAAAGGGATTCGGTAATCCTGGCTGAACAGATCCGCACAATTGATAAAACCCGCCTGAAGCAGAGGATAGCGGTATTAAAAGACGACCTGATGGAAAAGGTGGACCAGGCGCTAGCCATCAGCTTGGAATTGAAGCAGATTTGACCAGCAGCTTTTACGGAACGCAACAATGACATAAGGAGGATGGAGCGGGTTCGTATCGGAACCTGTTTTTTATTTTCCTGGCTTTCGTGATATATTAGAGGCAAAAGTTTAGCGCAGCCAGTATAGTCATGGGTAAAACGACCGGGTCGCAACTCGAGCTGGCTTTGAGACAGAGACCATCAGTAAGGGAGAAATAATGGCATGATAGCGATCAAAGGCGGTCATATTTTGACCATGGATCGAAGTGGGAGCATCGACAACGGGGTTGTTTTAATAGAAGATCAGAGGATCCATAAGGTAGGCAAAGCGCTGAAGATTCCGGAAGGAGCTCAGGTGCTCGACGCCACCGGCAAGTATGTCTGCCCCGGTTTCATAGATGCTCATACCCACATAGGACTGGAGGAGGAAATTTATCGCATAGAAGGGGATGATGTCAATGAGATCAGCCACCCCATCACCCCTTATCTGCAAGCTGCTGACGGCATAAATTTTCTAGATTTGGCTTTTACAGATGCAATGCGCGGAGGAGTGACCAGGACTTTGTGCATGCCAGGCAGTGCCAATATCCTGGGCGGTCAGGGCGCCTTCCTCAAGCACCTGGCCCCCACACCTGGAGAAATGCTGTATCGCCATCCCTGGGGCTTAAAAGCGGCTCTGGGCGAAAACCCTAAAAGAGTGTACGGAGGACTTAAGAAAACCCCCAATACACGTATGGCCAGTGCCAGTCTGTTGCGGGAGTCACTGGCTACTGCCCGCAGCCTGATCGATAAGGAGGACCTCAAAGCCCGTGAGACGTATCGCAATTCCCCCCTGTTCAGGGTTTTGAATCAGGAAATGCCTTTGCTTGTCCATGTGCACAGGGCAGATGACATTCTGACTGCTCTGCGCATTAAAGACGAATTCGGGATCGATATGATCCTGCAGCATGGCACAGAGGCCCACCTGGTTGCCCCCGAACTGGTCAAGCGACAAGTGCCGGTCTGCCTGGGGCCCTTACTTGTTAACCGGGCTAAAGTGGAGATGAAGTCGGTTTCTTTCAAAAATGCTGCTCGCCTGGCTGACCAGGGCGTGGAATTTTGCTTCATAACGGATCACCCTGTTATACCCATCGAACACCTCAGGGTATGTGCAGCCCTGGCAGTGAGGGAGGGTCTAAGCGAGGAACAGGCTCTGCGCGCCATAACTATTTGGCCGGCGCAGATCCTCGGGGCAGGGGTGGAAATGGGAAGCATTGCCGTCGGCAAACTTGCTGATATGGCGATTTGGGACGGGCATCCATTTGATTTCCGTTCCCAGGTCGATACAGTGTTGATTGAGGGTTGTCTGTGGAGGAACGACCATGAATAAAGGAGACCTTTTTACTGTAGATTTGGATGGAAAAATGATGACGGTATGCGTACTGGGTTCGTACCAAGAGGAAACCAGCGGTGAAAAAATGCTGATCCTGGCAGTGGTGAACGAGGAGAACCTTTTATACGTATCCGCAGAGGACCTGGACCGGCTTTTTTCCATCGATGAATATTGCCATTGAGCAATCACGAACAGAGAACAACCTTACGCTTTATGTGTGACTCAGGAGGGAAAAAATGCCTACTGAACAACCTGGTTTGTTCGGGGACGATTTCGAAAGAGCTGTTGCCAAGACCCCCTCACCAGCCCTAGAAACGCCGCCGGCAATTGCCGGGCCTTTCTTGCCGGGGATCAAGGAGGAAGATGGCTTTACCAGCATAAAAGCATATCAAGAACTCCATAACCTGGCCGCGGATTGTAAGCGTTGCCGGCTGCACCTAACCCGCCAGCAGGTTGTATTTGGAGCAGGTGACGTCCACACCCGCATCCTGTTCGTAGGTGAAGGCCCAGGCAAGGATGAAGATTTGCAGGGACTGCCTTTTGTAGGGCGGGCCGGGCAGCTCCTGGACAAGATCCTGGAAGCGGCGGATTTCAGTAGGAGCCAGGTATACATCACCAATGTGGTCAAATGCAGGCCTCCCGGCAACCGCCTGCCCCATCCCGATGAGGTTAAGGAGTGCCGCAATTATTTGGAAGCTCAGATCAGAATCATCAATCCCTGCATAATCGTGTGCTTGGGTGCCCTGGCCAGCCAGACAATCATAGACCCGAAAGCCAGGATCAGCCAGGTTAGGGGGCAGTGGTTCATACGTAAAGGGATCAAGATCATGGCCACTTATCATCCGGCCGCTCTATTGCGCAATGAGAGCTATAAGAGGCCTGCCTGGGAGGACTTCAAACTTATCCGCGATGAATACAAGCGCTTGTGCTGCGGTATGGACTGAGGGGCATGATGGAAATACTGATCCACAACGAGCAAGAAATGTTACGCTTGGGGCAACACCTGGGCTCTGTATTATCAGCTGATGATGTGGTATATTTGCGAGGGGAACTGGGGGCGGGAAAAACCGTGCTGGTCCGGGGTGTGGCCCGGTCGCTGGGCTACAGGGGATCGGTAACCAGCCCGACATTCACCTTGATGAATGTCTATGATACTGAGCCACCCATATACCATTTCGATTTTTACCGCCTGCAAAGCCGGGACCTTTCAGATCTGGGCTTGGAAGAATACATGGAACAGGGCGGCATCGTGATGATCGAGTGGCCGCAGGTGGGGCTGGAAGCCCTGCCCCAGGAAGCCCTGTGGGTGGAAATAAAATTGGTTGATGATGATTATGAGCGGGAAAGACTCGTAGAGATATCAAGCCGGGGCGGCAAATACGCAGATAAGCTGGAGAGGTTGAAAAAGCTTGTTGATACTCGCCATTGACAGCTCGACGCCGGTGGCAGGCATCGCGCTAATGGATGATGAGCAACTCATCCGTGAAGAATTTGTAAATTACAAGAAAAATCACTCCGAAACCCTGATGCCCATGGTGGACAGGGTATTGCGGGATTGTGAACGGAACCTGGCTGAGGTTGACGCTTTGGCGGTAACCATCGGTCCTGGTTCGTTTACCGGCCTGCGCATTGGTCTGGCGGCAGTCAAGGGATTGAGCTTGGCAGCAAATATACCCGTGGTAGCCATCTCAACCCTGCAAGTACTGGCCCACAATATTGCCGGCAGTGACACCCTGGTCTGCCCCGCACTTAATGCCCGCAAACAAGAGGTATATACAGCCATGTATGACAATAGCAGTTCTTTTCCCCGGACGGTGGTCGAGGAAATGGCGTGTTCACCCAAAGTTTTGGCTTACCGTGCCCTACAAACCGCTCAAAATATGGGTTTCAAACGCATCACCCTATTGGGGGACGGATACGCTCCCTATAGGGAGGTATACAAGGAGCACCTGGGGGATTATCTGATCGAAGCCCCACTGCACTTAAGGTTGCCAAGGGCATCAGCCTTAGCCAGCCTGGCGGTGGCTAGTACCGCGCTTCAGGATTTTGCTGATATCATGAATCTTCGTCCCCATTATGTGCGTTTGTCGGAAGCCGAGACAAGGTTAGGCAGGGGGGAGCTTTAACCATTGAATCAGGAATATATGGTTAGAAAACTGACGGGTCACGACTTGAACCAGCTTATGGTGATTGAAAATGAGAGTTTCAGCATGCCCTGGTCGCGCCAATCTTACGAAAACGAGCTGAAAAATCAGTGGGCTGAGTATCTGGTATGCGATTGGGGAGGCGAGCTGGCCGCATTCGGGGGGATGTGGACAGTATATGAGGAGTCGCATATAACCAATTTGGCGGTGGCCAAGAAATATCGCGGACGCGGGCTGGGGAGGATATTGATGCAGGAGCTTGAGAAACTGGCTCGCGCCAAGCGAGCCAACCGGATCCTCCTGGAAGTTCGGCCCTCCAATGCCCCGGCTCTGGATATGTATAAAAAATTGGGCTATATCCCCATTTCGGTGCGAAGAGAATATTACGAGGACAATCGCGAAGATGCCCTAGTGATGATCAAACATTTAATTTAGACCAGAGTCTGCTTAAACAGATGGCTGGCGAAAGGTGAAAAAGAATTCATGCAGGACGTATACATCCTGGGAGTTGAAACCTCTTGCGATGAGACTGCAGCTGCGATTGTAAGAAATGGCAGAGAAGTCTTGTCGAATGTGGTGAACTCACAGGTCGCTATTCACAAGCAATTCGGTGGAGTAGTACCGGAGGTAGCTTCGCGCAAGCATATCGAAAATATTGCCCTGGTGGCGGATCACGCTTTCCAACAAGCAGGCTTGCATTTCGCCCAGGTTGATGCCGTTGCGGTTACTAATATGCCTGGACTAATAGGGGCGTTACTGGTAGGGCTCTCCTTCGCCAAAGCATTTGCTTATGGACTAAACTTGCCTTTAATAACTGTTAACCACCTCCATGGGCATATCTATGCCAATTTTTTGGAACACGCTGAAATCAGATTCCCGGCCATCTGCCTGGTGGTGTCGGGGGGTCATACCAGCCTGCTCTTTATGAAATCGGCCGATGAATATGACCTGATCGGTTCCACTCGCGATGATGCGGCCGGAGAAGCATTCGACAAAATTGCCCGTTTCTTGGGCTTAGGCTTCCCGGGTGGACCGGCTATCGAACTGGCAGCCCGCCGGGGCAAGGAGGGTCTATACCATCTGCCCCGCGTATTCCTGAACCGGGACGACTATGAGTTCAGTTTTTCCGGCCTGAAGACTGCCACCATGAATTTATGGAAGAAGTTGGAGCGGCGACCGGAGCGCAATGCTGATGACCTGGCTCGGGAATTTCAGACCGCCTTGGTGGAGGTGCTGGTAGAAAAAACCATCCGGGCCGCCATTGAATATGGAGTAGAAACTGTACTTCTTGCCGGCGGGGTAGCCGCCAACCAGGCTCTGAGGGAAAAAATGGGGGAACAGGCCAACAAATTACATTTGCAGCTCTACTACCCTTCGTTGCCTCTCTGTACTGACAATGCAGCCATGATTGCCGGAAAAGCCTACTACAACTATCTGAAGGCCGATTTTGCGCCCCTCAATACTAATGCACATCCAAGCCTATTTTCCTTGTGATCAGCCGTGTGGATAATGTGTATAACTCTGTTGATAATTAATTTATCGGGATTTCTGCAGACTCAAAATTTGGGGGTTTGAAGGCTATAGAGCGAGAACTCCGGAAAGTAGTGTTATCCAATCCTGTGGATAATCGCCGAGGAAGGAACGATAAGGTTGCATCCAATTTTACTAAATCTGGGACGAGTAAAAGTCTATTCATGGGGTTTTATGTTAGCTATGGCTGTATTGATCTCGGTCTTTGGTCTGAGTAAAATGTTCAAGGCCGAGGGCTATGATCCGGATCATGTGCTGGATATGGTGATCATCCTGGTATTGGTTGGTTTGTTGGGGTCGCGCCTGGCTTATGTGGTCATGTATGAGTGGCCGGAAATCATTCTCGATCCAAGCCTGTTTTTCTCGTTAACCGAAGGGGGATTCAGTGGTTTGGTTTGGTATGGCGGATTTACCACCGGATTCCTGGCATTAATGATTTTTGTCCGTTGGCGGGGATATCCGTTTTGGAAGATGGCCGATATCCTGGCCCCATTCCTGGCTTTGTCATATGCCCTGGTCAGGATTGGATGCTACCTCAATGGTTGTTGTTACGGCAGGATCACGGATTCGGCCTGCGCCGTGGTATTTCCCTATGTGGACAGCTTCAGCCGCTATCCGACCCAACTATTTAGTTCGGCGACCAATCTTCTCATTTTCG
>JAAZOA010000166.1 GCA_012798055.1 Syntrophomonadaceae bacterium
ATATCTGGTGAAGTCACGCCTGCAAAATGTTCCCCTTAAACCGGGGGTCTATATGTACAAGGATAGGGAAGGCCGCATCATCTACGTAGGCAAAGCCAGGCAATTACGCCAGCGTATGCGTTCCTATTTCCAGGCACCCGGGGGCATGCATCCCAAGGTCCGAGCCATGATGAGCCGGGTGGCCGATTTCGACTACATCGTAACCGCCAGCGAAGTAGAAGCCCTGATCCTGGAGAGCAACCTGGTCAAGGCTTATCAACCGCGCTATAATATCGACCTGCGGGACGACAAGAGTTTCCCTTACCTGAAACTGACCGATGAGGTATTTCCACGGCTTTGTATCGTGCGGGAGAAAAAAGACCAGACATCTCGCTATTTCGGGCCCTATACCGATGTGGGCTCGCTGCGGGAGACCATCCGCCTACTCACTACCCTTTTTCCGCTGCGCACCTGTAAAAACATGAAGAACAGCCAGAGGGCCTGCCTGAATCATGATATGGGCAAGTGCCTGGCACCCTGCCAGGGCAAGGTGGACAGGGCTGCCTATGGGGTTATGGTTAAGAGCATCGTGGACTTCCTGGAAGGCAATACTCAAGAGTTGTGTGCCAGGCTGGCCGCGGAAATGCAGGACGCGGCAACCAAACTGGAATTTGAACGAGCAGCCCGGCTGCGGGATCAGCTCGGTGCCATCCAGGTCTTGCGGGAAAGACAGCAGGTCAGCCTGGAGCGTCCCTATGACCTTGATATCATAGGCACTTGGGGTGATGAGCATGATGGCGTGGTGCAGGTTTTCAGATTGCGGGGGGGCAAAATTACCGGCAAAGACACTTACTGGTTAAAACCGGCCATAATTGAAGATGCAGGCGAAATACTGGCCTTCTTCTTAAAACAGTATTACCGCGATAATTATGATATACCTTCAGAACTCCTGGTCAGCCAGCTACCCGCGGAAGCCGAACTATTACAGACCTGGCTGGGATCCCGTTCCGGCAACCGCACCCGCATCTGGGTTCCCACCCGGGGGGAGAAACGCCGGCTCCTGGGGATGGTGATGGAAAACGCCCGCCTGCTCTGGGAAGAACGCCAGCAAGCAGCCGACCGGGGTAAGCATATGCTCACCAGCCTGGCTCGAAGCCTGGACCTGGAAATAGTTCCAGCCCGGATCGAAGGTTACGACATATCCCACCTGGGCGGGGAGGAAACTGTGGCTGCGATGGTGGTGGCCAGCGCAGGGAAAGCCGACCGCAAAGCTTATCGCCGCTTCAAGATAAGCGTAGCCCAAAATGACGATTATGCCTCCATGAGTGAGGTCCTGAAGCGTCGTTTCCAGGAAGCCCGGCGGGGCAATGCCGCTTTTCTGCCTGAACCGGACCTGATCCTGGTGGACGGTGGGTTGGGACAGGTCAATGCGGCACGGGCGGTCCTGGACGAACTTAAAATCGATATCCCGGTTTTCGGATTGGCCAAAAAGAGAGAGGAATTGTTCCGGCCTGGATCTAGCCAGCCCATCATCTTGCCCCGTTCACATGAAGGGCTCAAACTGCTGCAGCGGCTGCGGGATGAGGCCCATCGCTTCGCGGTGACCTATAACCGCCAGCGCAGGGGGAAAAAAGTTACCGCTTCCGCCCTGGATGACATCCCGGGGATAGGGAGCAAGCGCAAACAAAGCCTGTTGCTCCAGTTCGGCTCAGTTGCCCGCATTAAGAGCGCTTCGCGGGAAGAGTTGGAGCAGGTTCCGGGACTCAACCGCCCGGTCGCAGAAAGGATCTATGACTATTTCCATCCCCGCCAGTAGAACGCCCCTGGCCCTTTGAAAAAAACCGGCCTTTTGCCGGAAATGAATCGCAATTAACGGTGAAATTGCTTATTATTATATTTAAGAGATAAACAAGCAGAATATCCATATTTAAGCTAGGAAAGGAGGGAGCGTTGATGCCGGGTTGGACCTTGCGCTGGTTACTCAATATTCTGGCTATTTTTCTGACTGCCGCTCTTTTATCCGGGTTTGAGGTGACCATATGGGGAGCTATTGTCGGATCGATAGTTCTGGGAGTGATAAATGCCATCATCAGGCCGGTGCTTATCATACTCACCTTGCCCCTGAATATAATCACCCTGGGTTTATTCACTTTTGTGATCAATGGCGTTATGCTGTGGCTGACCGCCGCCACGGTCAAGGGCTTCGATATCCATGGTTTTGGTTGGGCCATACTCACCGCCATCGTCCTGAGCCTTATAAGCCTGCTGATCAGTCTCTTGATAGATGACAAAAATTTCGATTTCCGCTAAAACCGACTATTTCACCCGCAAGCAAGCCGAGCCATCCTGTTCGGCTTCTTCCGCCAGGGGGTCCTCATGGCAATTAAGCTGGTCGCATTAGACCTTGACGACACATTGCTCGATCCTGATTTGCAGATCTCGGAAAAGTGCAGGCAGGCCA
>JAAZOA010000167.1 GCA_012798055.1 Syntrophomonadaceae bacterium
ATCAGCCGCCAGGAAGCGGCTTCGATCATGGCCCGGGTCATGCTGCCCGGCGTCACCCGGACCAGAGCCCCGGCCTTCAGCGATGCCGCCTCCATCCCCGCCTGGAGCCGGAACTCCATCGCCGTAATGGCAGAAGCCGGCTATCTGAGCGGCTATCCGGACGGTTCCATCAGGCCCTTCGCCAACATCAGCCGGGCGGAAGTAGCCGCAATAGTAGGCAAAGGTTTGGGGATAACTGTAACCCCAATAATAGCGGTGACAGGTTATAACGTCAGGGACTATGGCGCCCGGGGTGATGGGGCTACAGATGATACCGAGGCTATCCAGGACGCGGTCGATGCGGCTTATGCCCGGGGCGGAGGTACGGTATACGTCCCGGCCGGCACCTATATGATCGATGGCGAGCGTTCAGTGTGGCTGAAGGACAATGTTAAACTGCAGATGGACGCAGGCGCCACCTTAAAGGCCATACCTACCTACAGCGATACCTATGCAGTCCTGGCCATATACGGCAATTCCAATGTGGAGATAATAGGCGGGAACATATTGGGGGAAAGAAACGACCACTATGGCGGCGGGGGCCAATGGGGTCACGGGATCAGGATTGAAGGCAGCAATAACATCAGGATCTCCGGGGTGTCAGTGGCCGATTGCTGGGGCGACGGCATATATATAGGCAGCAGTGACTATCAGAATTACAGCCAAGATGTGGTGGTGGAAAAATTCACCATCGACAATTGCCGCCGCAGCGGGATGAGCATAATCAGCTGCCGGGACCTGGTGATCCGCGACGGGGTGATTGCCAACACCAACAATGCCGATGGACTGGAGCCCCAGGCCGGCATAAATATGGAGCCCAACTACGCCAGCGAGTACCTGGAGAACATCCTGATCGAGAACCTCAAGACCGAGTACTGTGCGGGATGGGGGATCGACAGTTACTGGGGCAATTCCTACGGCTCGCCCAATCACTTCAGCCTGACGATACGGAACTGCAGCGACGTAGGCAGCGGTTATGGCGGCCTGCGTATGGACAATATCAATTATTACCTGGAGAACCGGTCACTTTTCAGCTTCGACTTTACACTCGAATAGCATTTTTTAGGCCCCGGAAACGTATTCATAAATACAGGAGCAGCTTTGAGGAAAAAATCCAGCCGAACCGGACTGCTTATACGAATGGAGGATAATGCTTATGCAAAAGAATGTGTTGGAGTATTTCGAAAATACACTGCTCGTGCACCGGAACAAGACAGCCATTATCGACCAGGATAAGGTCCTGACCTTCGGGGAGTGGGAGCAGGCCGCCAAGCGTTTGTGTATGGCTATCCGGGAGAAGAGCGCTGCGATAAGGAAGCCCATCGGGGTATACCTGCCCAAGAGCGCCGATTCCCTGGTTTCCTTTATGGCCATTCTCTACAGCGGCAACATCTACGTCCCGCTGGATATCAAGTCCCCGGCCGGCCGGACACAAAGCATGATGGAAAACCTGCACCACCCCCTGGTGATCACCTCCGCCGAATACCTGGAGGAATTGGCCGCATGCGGTGTGGAGCGCGGGAACATTATAGACATAACCGAGGCCTATGCTGAAACCAGGACCTTTGACCCGGCCGAGGTTTTGACCTATGCCGCTGGGGTGATAGACACCGATCCCATCTATGTCATCTACACCTCGGGCTCTACCGGCATCCCCAAAGGGGTGGTGGTATGCCACCGGGGGGTCATCGACTACATCGACTGGGCAGTGGAGTGTTTCGCGGTTACCTCCGAGGAAGTCATCGGCAGCCAGTCGCCTTTCTATTTCGACAACTCCACCCTGGACATCTACCTCTGCCTGGCTACCGGGGCCACCCTGAACCTGATCCCGGAACAGCACTTCGCTTTCCCCAAGACCCTCATGGACTATGTGGTGGAACAGAAGATCAACTTCGTCTTCTGGGTGCCTTCGGTGATGATCAGTGTAGCCAACCTCAGGGCTCTGGAGGGCATGGATCTCTCCGGGCTGAAAAAGGTCCTGTTTGCCGGGGAAGTCATGCCCAACCGGCATCTGAACTATTGGCGCAGCCACATGCCGGGCAGCCTGTTTGCCAACCTATACGGCCCCACGGAAATCACCGTCGATTGCACCTATTATATAGTGACCAAGGAATTCGCCGACGACGACAAGCTCCCCATCGGCTTCCCCTGCCGCAATACGGATATACTGATTCTCAATGAAGACAACCAGCCGGCCAAGGTTGACGAACTGGGCGAACTCTGCGTGCGGGGCAGTTCCCTGGCCCTGGGTTATTGGAACAACCCCGAGAAGAGCGATTCGGTATTCACCCAGAATCCCTGCAACCCCGATTATTTCGACCGGATCTATCGGACCGGTGATTTCGTCTATCTCAATGAAGAAGGGGAGATCATCTTCATGGGTCGCAAGGACGCCCAGATCAAGCACATGGGCTATCGGATCGAACTGGGAGAGATCGAGACCGCCCTTTTGAGCCTGGAGGGGATCCACAATTCCTGCGTGCTGTATAACAAGCCCAAACAGGAGATCACCATGTTCTATACGGGCGATGATGAGGTGACCAAAGCTGTGATCAGGAAGAAGCTGGTGCCCCTGCTGCCCAAATACATGATCCCCACCAAGATCTACAAGCTGGACCAGCTGCCCATGAATCAAAACGGCAAGATTGACCGCCCCAGGCTGGTCAGGGAGTACCTGGAAGAAAACTGACCTTTCATGGGCCCGGGAGCGGTTTTTGTCATTCCGGCATGGTTGGGGTTCAGCCGGAGCAAGTATAGTAAGTGTAATTGCATAACGTGTTTTTTGAGAAAAGCAGACTCGTCGAAAGGCGAGGACGCAAAGCTTCGGGTCTAATACCGCAAGGTGATGACGGCTGGGTTGCCAAGAGCAGTACAATGGTTTATTGACCTGCTTGGCTGTCTGCCGCTGCAGGTCTTTTTATACAACCATAATCTGCCGGCCGGGGGGGGGATCCATGATGGATTCCTGCTTGGCAGAATTGAGCAGGACATTTGGCTTTGAGGAGATTTTAACGATGGAGAAATTGCTGGAAATCCTATCAGAGATTAGGCCGGAGGTGGACTATGCCAATGAGACCGATCTGGTCAACCGCCACCTCCTCGATTCCCTGGACATAGTGGTCCTGGTGTCCGATATCGAGGACGCTTACGGGATCGTCATCGATGTCAATGATATAGCGCCGGAGAACTTCAGCAGTCTGGAAGCGATGCTCAAATTGATCGAAAGGCGGGGTGGGAAGATATGAATCTCAAGTACATGAACAAGAAGATCAGCGGCTTACTGGCAGTGCTCCCCCAAAACGAGCAGAAATTCGATGATGAGGTCGAGAATTATAATTTTTCGGTCAAACAGTCCATGAAACTCAAGAAGATCATGGGCTATGACCGCCACCGGGTGGTGACTCCCGGCACCTGCGTATCTGACCTGGCCTCCTTCGGCTTGAATTACCTGTTTGAAAACGGCCTGGTGAAAAAAGATGACCTGGACGCCCTGGTGCTCATGACCCAGACCCCGGACTACCTCATGCCGCCCACCAGCAATGTGGTCCAGGGCCAGCTGGGCCTGAAGCCGGACATGATCTGCCTGGACATCAAACAGGGGTGTGCCGGTTATCTGGTCGGGCTCATGCAGGCCTTCAGCCTGCTGGACCAGGAGTCGATCAACAAGGTGGCCCTGGTCAATGCCGATGTTCTGAGCCGCAAGACTTCTACCCGTGACCGCAATACCTACCCTTTGGTCGGGGATGGAGCCGGGGTGACCATCCTGGAAAAAGACCCCGCTGGCGCTGATATTTTCGCCAATATCAGGATGGACGGAGGTCAGTGCAATGCCCTCATTATCCCGGCGGGGG
>JAAZOA010000168.1 GCA_012798055.1 Syntrophomonadaceae bacterium
ACAAAAGAAGGGAGGTCACCCTCCCTTCGCTGTTCCATATTCCGCTGGACTTATTTGTGTTTTAGTATAAACGGCGGGATCTCCAGGTCTGTCCTGTCCAATACCGGACGATTGGGCCGGGCAGCTCTAGGCCGGCTAACCGCCTCGGAGGCGGATATCCTGGGGCTATCAAATCCAGTGGCTATGACCGTCACCCTCACCTCTTCGCCAAGGCTTTCGTCAGTATTGGCACCAAAGATAATATTGGCTTCAGGATCTGCAGCTTCATGGATGATAGCTGCTGCCTCCTGGATCTCAAACAGGGTCAGGTCTTCTCCGCCGCTGATATTGAACAGCACTCCCTTGGCGCCTTGGATCGATGTTTCCAGCAGCGGGCTGGATATAGCCTGGCGCGCAGCCTCCGCAGCACGGTTCTCTCCTTTGGCCTGGCCTATTCCCATAAGTGCTGAACCTGTATTTTTCATGACGGTCTGAACATCCGCGAAGTCGCAGTTGATAAGACCCGGTATCGCAATCAGGTCAGATATCCCCTGCACACCCTGCCGGAGGATATCATCGGCGATTCTGAAAGCATCATTCAGACCAGTATTTTTTTGCACTACCTGTAAAAGGCGGTCATTGGGAATGGTTATCAAGCTGTCCACTTCCTCGCGCAGAGCCTGGATCCCTTTTTCCGCCTGGACATTCCTCTTTTTACCCTCAAACAGGAAAGGTTTGGTCACCACACCAACTGTCAGTGCCCCGGCTTGCTTGGCTAAACGAGCAATTATCGGAGCACCTCCGGTGCCTGTTCCCCCGCCCATGCCTGCAGTCACGAAGACCATATCTGCTCCCTGCAAGGCTTTTAGAATCTCGTCTTCTGTTTCCTGGGCAGCTTTCATGCCTATTTCCGGATCAGCTCCAGCCCCTAATCCCTTGGTAAGTTTGGAGCCGACCTGGATCTTCTTTTCGGCCTTCGACCGGTATAAGGCTTGAGCATCAGTATTGACGGCGATAAATTCGACTCCCTGCAAATTAGCCTCGATCATCCTGTTGATGGCATTGCTACCTCCGCCACCTACGCCTATGACCTTGATATCCGCAAATTGCTGCATTTCTACGTCAAAATCCAACGGCATCTTGTAACCTCCTCCAATTATTAAGCGAATAAATCCTTCAACCAATAGTTGAATTTGTACAGCATGCTACTCACACCCGGTTTGGCTGAGGTTAGCGATGGTTGCACCTTCTTGCCGCCATAGACCAGGCTCCCCAAGGCTACTGAGTATTGGGGCTTGTTATACTCGTTTCTCAGACCGGCAATGTTTATCGGGACACCTAATCTAACCGGAATATCAAAATAAGCTTGCATCAGGTCTACCATTCCGGTCAGCTCTGCTCCACCTCCGGTCAGCACCACTCCCCCGGCGAGGTTGTCCAAATCGGCCATCTTTTCAATCTCGACATACATCATCTCCAGCATGTCCAGAATTCGGGCAGATATTATTTCAGCTATCAGCAATTGTGATATTTGCCTGCTTTGATTACCCTGCAGATTATTTACATTGACTATTATATCATGGTGAACCAATTCAGGTGAGGCTAAGCCATAATTTTCTTTGATCCGTTTGGCTTCTTCCCTGGATGTCTTCAAAATTATGGCTAGATCCTGAGTTATATAGTCCGCTCCGCATGGGAGTACAACCGTATTCAGCAGTGCTCCCTGACCGAACAGGCTGATTTCGGTAGTTCCACCGCAGATATCGATCAGTACCACACCCATTTCCTTTTCTGGGGGCAAGAGAACTGCTTCAGCCGCCAGAATCTGAGTGTAGACCAGTTGTTCCAGCTGCAGGTTGATGCGCCTCACGCTGCGCTGCATATTCTGCACTGCCGCTGCTGCAGCGCTGATCAAAACTACCTCCGCTTCCAGGCGCTGGCTGGTCATACCCAACGGGTCTTTGATTCCCTCATATCCGTCCACAACATACTGCCTCTCAATGACCTGCACAATGGCTCTATCGGATGGCATTGGGATGCTGCCGGCAGCTTCGAGCACTTTTTCTATTTCACTGCGGCTGATCTCGAAGTTGCTGCCGGTTAAAGCCACCACTGCATTGCTGTGCGAGGCAGATATGCTGACATTAGAAAAACCGGCTATGGCACTCATGATCTCCACACCGGTATTTTGCTCCAGTTCATTCAATGCTGTTTCAACAGTTTTGGCTGCCAGTTCAATATCTACGATGTTCGCTTTTTTTAAACCCCGAGAAGGAATTTCAACCAGACCTGAGACCGCTAACTGTTGGAGGTGATTTATCTCTCCAAGGGCTGCCTTAACCGTATCGGTACCTATATCCAGTCCAACTATGGCATTACGTCTTAGTGTCACTGTACACCCCGCAAAATATATTTCCCTTATTTTACAAACAGAATACTACAGCGGCTGCTCTTTTCCTCTTTTCCAACTTATCTTTTAGTATCTCTTGAGCAGGTAGCGGCGGATAATGCCCAGATTTTGGAACAGCCTCACCCCAAATACCACTACGGCAGCCAGATAAAGTTCCAATCCCAGGCGATCCCCCAGGTAGGCGAAACCGGCTGCCAGTAGGGAATTGGTAAAGAAGCCGGTGATAAAGATGGTGTTGTCGAACGAATCCTCCATATAGGCCCTTATACCCCCAAAAACCGAGTCGAGGGCAGCCAGCACCGCAATGGACATGTATTTGACTATAGCCACCGGCAGCAAGACCGGAATTTGAAAACCTATGACAAGTCCAATGATTAAACATATCAGGATCATCATCCACATCTTAGGAATCCGCCTTCTTTTCATTCTCTTTAGGTTTCGTGTATTCATATTTGATGACCCCATTGTAGGCTGGGATCTCAATATAATCACTTTTCACCAGCTGGGTCTGCAAGCCGAAAGACTTGAGTTCCTCCAGCTTGCCCCCTCTTATGGAAAGTCCGCTTTCCAATAGCTGGGGATTACCGGTCGCTTTGATCACAAAAGGAGGTGCAACCTTGTTCCAATTCACCAGGATAGTGGTGCCGGCACATCTTATCTCCGACATAGCCGTTATCCGCTGGTCATTGACTGCAATGGCTTCTGCCCCGGATGCCCTCATCTCATTGACAATGTTCAATATATCTATGTCATGGACCAGCAAGGCATTGGGATCATCGCCGGT
>JAAZOA010000169.1 GCA_012798055.1 Syntrophomonadaceae bacterium
ATCAGCAGCTCTATTCCCGGATACTCCCGGAACGCTTCGAGCTGAACGAAATTAAGTTCCGGGCTCAAGCAGGCTGTCTTTAACCCTTTTCCCACAAGGATGTCCAGGGTGTGGCGATTATAGATATTCAGGCCATAATCCGCATAAACTCTGCTTACATTTGCCAGAGCCCATTCCAGATCAGACCAGCTGGCTATCATGACCGAATCGAATCCAGAGAGAACCGCCTGTTTATAAGCAAACTTGTCTCCTGACTGATGGATGCGGGGTAAAAGAGGCACGATTCTATCGCTGCGTTCGCTCTCCATAGCCTGTAAACCTCGCATCAAGGGCCATTTCTCCTGGCCCAATCCTGCCAGATCGACATAGACCATATCGGCTCCCGCCTCCATAGCCAATCTGGCCTGCTCAGGTCGATTCACCAGCACAGTCAGACCCGGCCGCAATGATTCGGCAAACAGCGGTTTCTGCTGCAAAAAAAGCTCTTTTTCCTGCCGGAAACCATTTTCGCTCTGGGGCTCCGGCCTCCATGGCTGCAAGATCATGTCAGCAAGGAGGTCAGTTGCCCTGCGCCTGGCCTCATTGATATCGCTGAAGGGGACCAGCAACCCATTATCGCCATAAACATCAAGCTTATCCAGGACAAAGGGTGTATTGCCAAGCCTGGCGATCTTCTGGCGCAGAACTTCATGGTCCAAGGGGTGTTGCTGGGATGGTTGGGCTGCATTCCTGCTGTGCACTTCCACCCTGTGCTCCCGCCGGTCGGCTATGACCAGGCGCATTTTTTGTCCAGCCTCAAGATATACCTCAGCATCGACTGGTATTTTCCAGCGCGCGTCATCACGAATGCTTGCCTGGGCTTCGGTCAGCAACTTCTGGTCATGGGTCTTGAACACCCGGTCATTGTGCATTACCCGTCCGTCCAGTTTTATCTCGATGGTTTGCCCGGTTTTGGCTTCTAAAACCCTTTCATTGTCGACCAGTATCTCTTTTACAACGGCAGCTGGGGCAGTCCCCTGTCCCATCCAAACCGTCAAGCCGTCCCCTAAGCTAATCGGCGCGGATAGTCTGATCCGGGTGTTGAGGTCACCCTTTTGCTCTAGTACTCTGCCCACATAGGTCCCCCTGTTGTTGGGTCGCCTGCTGCTCAAGAAACCCGCCTTACTCTCAATGAAATAACCGCTGGTGAAATTACGGTTGAATATTCCTAACAAGCGTTCTAAAATAGCTTTTTCGGGGTGATAATCCCCGCTAGCCGCCAATTCATCCAGGGCTTCACGATATGCGCGGGTCACAACGGCTACATATTCCGGACGCTTCATGCGCCCTTCAATTTTCAGGGAGGTGACCCCGCATTCAGCCAATGCCGGCAGGTATTCGATCAGACACAGGTCTGCAGGACTGAGCAGATACCTTCCTTGTCCCGCCAGGATAGAAGACTCCTTGCCGCTACGGCAGTGGATTTCGTAAGGTAGCCGGCAGGGTTGAGCGCAACGCCCCCGGTTGCCGCTGCGCCCGCCAACCATGCTGCTGAACAAGCACTGCCCGGAATAGCAAAAGCAGAGAGCTCCATGCACAAAGACTTCCAACTCCAGCCGCGGAAAACTGATGGTAATTAATTTGATTTCCTCGGCTGAAAGTTCCCTGGCCAGCACTATCCTTTTTACTCCCTGCCCCTGCAGCCAGGCTGCGCCTTCGGGATTGTGGATAGTCATCTGGGTGCTGGCGTGGATCCTAAGAGCCGGCAAAATGGTTCGCGCAGCCTTTAACAAACCTACATCCTGGAGGATGACTGCATCCACCCCCATCTGCTGCAGCCTGAACAGGTAATTCAGAGCCTCTGGGAACTCAGCATCAGCTATCAGGGTGTTCACAGTTACATATATCTTTTTACCCCGCATATGGGCATAATCCAATGCATCATTCATCTGCTGGGCCGTAAAATTGTCTGCCGACTGGCGCGCACTAAATTGCTGCCCGCCCAGGTACACAGCATCTGCGCCATTGTGAATGGCAGCCAGAAATGCTTCCCAGTTGCCGGCTGGGGCTAACAGTTCCATTGTGATGATACCTTCCCTGCTTAACCGGTTTTTACCCATTCACATAATGGGCTCATCTATTATAGCATAAAGTATGAGGCATAATTGCCCACAACATGGGTTCCTATTGCCGCACCGCCATTCACCGGTCAATAAAAGAGCCCCGCAAACGAAGCTCAGATAATCGTTTGGGGGGGCCCTTATAAATCTCCCGAGAGAGTTCGGCCTAACCCAGGTGATCAGTCTTATTCAGGCTGGAAGTATTTTTTGATCTCCTGCCGGGAAAGACAGTTGATAACGTCTTTCTTCTCCAACCAGCCGCGGCGGGCATTCAATATCCCGTATCTAACCAACTTCAGGTCGTTTTTGTGATGCCCATCACTGTTGATCGCCACCTTGATCCCATAATCTTTGGCCTTTCGAGCTATTTCGGCATCAATATCCAGGCGGTCAGGATGTGAATTTATCTCCAGGACAACCTGGTTCTTGGCAGCTTCTTCCAAGATGCGGTCCACATCCAATTCATAAGCAGGACGCCGGTTGAGCAGCCTGCCGCTCATATGCCCGATCATGTCGACGTTGTCATCCTTAATGGCTGCAATTATGCGAGCGGTCTGCTGTTCTCTGTCCAGATGGAAATGGCTATGGATGGAGGCAATGACCACATCCAACCCCCGCAGCAATTCTGCGCCGTAGTCCAAAGTGCCATCTTTCATTATGTCCACCTCGGTGCCCTTTAACACCTTGAAGTCCCGCAATTTTTTATTCATTCGGTCGATTTCTTCGCCCTGCGCCACGAGGCGTTCCTCGTTTAACCCGCCGCTTATGGCCAGGGAACGGGAATGATCAGTTATCGCCAGGTAAGAATATTTAAGTTTTCTAGCCGCCTCCACCATCTCCGCGATATTGCTGGCGCCGTCGCTCCAACTGGAATGAACATGCAAGTCGCCCCGCAAATCAGTCAGATCTACCAAATGAGGTATCTCTGCGTGGGCTGCTGCCTCTATTTCTCCCTGGTCTTCCCTTAATTCGGGAGGGATATAGTCTAGTTGGCAGCGCTCGTATATTTCCGCTTCGCTGGAGGCACTCTCAAGTATGGCAGCCGATCTGTCCTTGAAAAGATGGTCCACATGTTCTTTGGAACCTGTCGACCTGAAGAGCCCAGCAGCGTATTCTTCGGGGGCAACAATAATGATCTCAAAGGGGATGTTGAATTGCAACTGCCCCGCTATGTGCCCAGGTTCATCGGTTAAGATCTTTTTGGCTGAACGGTATTTGCTGGCATAAGCTCTGACCACGTCTTCAGCTCGGGAAGCCACCAGGATATCGATATCTGTTACCAGCGGTTTTCCCCTGCGGATACTTCCCACCAGGGAAGACAACAAAACCTGCGGGCACTTCCGCAGGTATTCCAGCAGGTCTTCTGCTATGGGCAGCACAAAACCCAAAGTATTTTTATCACTGGTCTTATCCAGCATCTCGATCCCTTTTATTATGCCATACTCAGTCTTCCCCCCCATACCGGGGAGTACTCGGATTCTCTTGTCCTGTGCTGCCTCTAATAATTCCTCGCGGTTGCTGATACCCAGTTTCTCATAGAGGATCTTGATGGTTTTGAAACCTACTCCGGGTATAGCTAACATTTCAAAAAGTCCCTCCGGTACCTCTCTTAGCAGGGTTTCATAATAATCACAGGTACCCTTGGTGAGCATTTCTACAATTTTGCCCTTGATGGCTTTCCCTACTCCCGTTATTTCGTCCAGGCGATCCTTCTCGTATAGATAGTAAAGGTCTTCATCAAGGTGATAGATAGAGTTGGCAGCCTGGCGATAAGCTCTGACCTTGAATGGGTTTTCGTCCTTGAATTGCAGCATGTCGGCAATATGATCAAAGACCCGGGCGATTTCACGGTTGGTCATCTTCAATTCCATCTTATTTGCGCTTTTCCTCTTCCAACACCTTGACTAGTTCGTCATAATCCTCCTGCAGCTTATTGAGTTCATCGGCCAGGTTCAGAGCAGTCAGGACGGCAACTTTCACAATGGAGAGGCTATGATTGCGCTGCTCGATCATCCGCATCCGCCTGTCTACATAGGCGGCCAGCATCTCTATGTACTCTGCATTTTCATTACCCTTCACAATATATTCCTGGTTGAATATTTCAACTTTCACCCGGTTGGTGCCTGTGTTTTTCTTGCCGTCCACCAAATATACCCCCTCTTCGGAATTATTTGTCTATTTCTATATGAAGATCATATTTCCTGCCCGCCACTAACCTTAGGATAAATAATGGCTGGCCCTTTCGGTTGCGGGCCGGTCCAGTTAGGGGTGCAGCTTAAGCGCAAGCTGTTGCCTTTTCTGAGCCAGCCATTCTTCCAGGGGGCCGTAGGAAATAGCACCAGTCCAGCACCACTTGGCGCATTGAGGATCACCCTGGCACAAATCGCATTTGAAAGCGGTTTTCTTGAGTGGATCGAAATTGGCATGACCGAAAGGGCACGCCATAACACACTGCCGGCAGCCGATACACCTGGCACTATCGATCATGATGATCCCTGTATTCGGATCACGCCCGCATGCGCCCGACGGACATACTGCCACACAGATCGGTTCTTCACACATGGCACAGCTTACGGGTATATTCCAGCCCGCTCTCTCGTCTCTGGCTACCCGGATGCGAGACAATCTGCTGGAGCATGTACCTTCATGCACCAGGGAACAAATCATTTCACAATTTTTACAGCCTACACATTTGTCATATTCAATCAGTAGAACCTTGCTCACGGCTGAACCCCCATGCTGAGATTATTTTTTCAGTCGGTCTAGAAAAGGGCGTGCTGGCAAATACCAATCCGCCCGCCTCATCATTCCCTGGTCGGACAAGATCTTCGCAACTGTTCGGAGAGGCATACGGTTTTTCATAAGGGCCATGATAGCCCCTAAACCGGTGGTGATCCCCAAGGATTGAAAGCCCATAATACGGTCTTCCCGCACCAACAGCCGCCAGTAACCTTTTTCCGATTCACCCTCAAATATTTCCAGGTCCTGATTACAGAGGCCCCCCTCATTAACACCCATGGAAACGGCACATTGTCCATAAATGTCTTCCACCACCAGATTCAAAGCACCCGGGTAAACCAATTTGCATCCCAGGCTATTAGCTCCGGCAATGCGCCCCTGGTCTTTGGCTGTTGTCCAAAGCAAGCTCAAGGTGGCTTTGCCGGTAAGCATGTCATGGGATTCCACGCAATCCCCACAGGCAAAAATGCTGGCGATATTAGTGCGCATACCTGTGTCTACGCTGATTCCTCCCAGTTTACCCAGTTCAATACCCGCTGATTCAGCCAATTCCGTATTCTGCCTGACTCCGGCTGCCCAGACTACAGTGTCGCATAATATCGCTCTTTTGTCAGTAAATGCACGCTCAACCCGCTGGTAACCTTCGATTGCAACTACAGACTCGCCAGTATAGATGCTTATCCCATGAGATGTGAGGATTTCTGCGATTCTACCGGCGGGCTCTCCGTCAAAAATGCGGGGCAGGATACGTTCCCGTTGTTCAATCACTGTAACCTTGCATTCCCGCTCCTGCAAAGCCTGTGCAACTTCTATCCCGATGTTGCCTGAACCCACTATCAAAACATGCTTTGGTCTATGAGCAATAATGGCATCAATGTCGGCAACATCCTTAATAACGAAATTGCCCCTCAGCCCCGATCCATTTAGCGCAGGAACCGCAGCCCTGCTGCCGGTGGCTATAATCAAGCTATCATAGTTGATTGTTTCCGATTCGGTTGCAACTGTTTTTGTATGCGGATCTATGCGTTGCACGGATTGCCCCCAGTGCATCTCAATGCCCATATTAGCGTAGTCATCGGGCTTTTTGATAAAGGGCTGGGAGCGCGATACCCACCCAGCAAGATAGTCCGGCAAGGCACAAGCTGAGAATTCCGGCACGTTCTCCCGGGCAACCATTATTACCTGAATTCGAGGGTCATAACTCCTGATGGTTTCCGCAGCGCTGTTGGCTGCTGCTCCATTACCGATAATCACGATTGTCTTTATGGCATGCTCCCTTACCAGTGAATCATGGCAAGAGTCTGCGTTTGGCTTCGGCATCTCTCACCAAGTCCATATTATCGGTCAAATCAGTGTATTTTAACGCCCCGTAAGGACAGTATTTGACACATTGGGGGTCACCGCCACATTGGTCGCAATTTTCCACCCTCTCCTGCAGGTAGTTGAAAATGCTGGCAGCAAAGGGACAAGCGACCTGGCATACCCGGCAACTGATACAGCCCTCCAGATTGCGGATGGTGATCCCTGTTTCGTAATCTTTGCTGATCACATTCATGAGGCAGGCTGCTGCGCAGGGCGGATCAGTGCATTGACGGCAAGTCATGGGGATAAATATTCCCGCCTTTTCGTCCCTGTAGATGAGAATGCGGGCCAGGGAAGCCTCACATTGCCCGTTCCTGTGGATGGAGCAGGCCATCTGGCATAAACCACATCCGGTACACTTGTTGCTGTCGATTATAATTAGCCGGTTCACATATTCCTCCGCAGCCACACCAGGATCAATCCAGGCCCAGTTCCTTGATTTTTTCCGGGCTCGGCCTGCCACTATCCGGTTCCCAACCCCGTGCCTGATAGTATTGCCTCAATACACGGGTTATTTGCTGTTCATCGAGTTTAACGGCTCCGCCATCCTCTTGATAAAACCGACCTGGGAATCTGGAGTCCTCTGTTTTTTCACCCTCGCGAAGATTGAAGAGTTTCATCACATTCCATATCCTTTCAGCAGCACACATCAATTCCTCCGCGGTCATTTCCATGCCGGTCCAAGCTGTAAAGGCTTCAGCCAATATGGTAGGCCCTATCTTGTGTTCCACCGGAGGTCTTATGCATACGCCCAGCGCGTTGAAAAGATTTATGAGGTCTTCAGCCCAGCGGGACATGATTGCAATGTCAGTGGTGTCCGCTTCCAGGTCAATGGCTTTTTTCTTAAGGTGATCAGGCATATCCAAGGCTTCATACATCTTCTGATCAAAACCGAAGCGTTCCTTTTGATAGGCAAATTTATTTTCGTTATAACGCAGATTCTCGATAGGATTGCGGCAGCGCAGGTGGTCGCCCCCTCTAACATTGGTGAGCATGCCCAGGCTCCAGGTGGAGAATCTGCCCCGCGGGTCGATCATCGGCATCTCCAGACCCTTGATGTGCATGGCGTATTCCTCTCCGCCAGCTATTTTCTGCCCTGCCAGCTTGGCCCCTTCTGCCAGAATATCCCCCAGACCGCGGCGGTGGGCTATGTCATCCATCAGCCGCAACATGGCTACATCATCCCCAAAATTAAGCTCATAACCTAATTCCTCCGCGGTGATAGTCCCCCTGGTAAACATTTCTGCTGCCATGGCCATGACTGAAGCGGCGCTGACCATGTCCATGCCATAGCGCTGGCCCATTTCTGCAGCTTTCACACACGCTTCCAGGCTCATGCCGCAACCCGATCCAAAAGATACCGTCGGTGTTACCTCCATGTCCTTCATCTTCAGTCCCTGGTACGGCCCCTCCCTGATTTCCACCCAGTGGGCGCAGGCAATAATACAGGATTGGCAGGCTATGTGGCCCTTGGTAAGTTCCTCGACTTTATTGCGGGCAAAGTTTTCCTTCCAATCCGGAAGGCAGCCCCGGTTGAAATTGTGGGCATTGAGAGCCTTAAAGCTGCCGTAGGGCATGGCAGCGTTCATGCTCCCATAGCTCTTGAACGGCTGGAAAAAAGGGGATGACTCTATAAGCTGCCTGGCTTTCCAGGCTATTTCGATGAAACTATCTGTTCGGTGGGGAGAAAGACCCTGTCGGCCTCTTACCACAATCGCCTTCAGTTTTTTGGCCCCCATTACTGCGCCTAAACCGGTGCGTGCCCAGGCATCGTAATAACTATTCTCGATGCAGGCAAAGCGAACTCTGTTCTCCCCAGCTGGTCCTATCAATGCTGCTTCTGCTCCAGGATACTTGTTTTTCAATATATCAAGGGCGGCCCAAGAATCCTGGCCCCAAATCTCGGCCGCTCCCAGAATGTTGACTGACCCGTCTTCGATCAGAAGGTAGACTGGTGTTGGTGATTGGCCTTTGATGACCAAGGCATCGAACCCCGCGTTCTTGAGTTGGATGCCAAAAAACATGCCCGAGTTGGAGGTGCCGAACAGACCAGTCATAGGAGATTTGGCTGAGACCTCAGTCCGTGACGCGGTAGGGAACGGTGAGCCAACCATGGCACCAACCCCGAAAACCAATACATTATCGGGACCCAGCGGATCTGTTCCGGCTGGAACCTGATCGTATACGATCCTGGCGTTGAATCCTATTCCCCCGAGATAACCGCGGCACATATCATCCGGCAGTTCCCTTACCCGTAGATGTTGCTCCGAGAGATCCACCTCCAGAATTAGTCCAGCATAACCTATTGATTTGCGCATGTGTGCATCCCCCTTGTCTGAGCTTCTCAGCGGTATTATGTATCTGCTCACCATATGGCTGCTTGTGCATCAGCATCCGGTAGTTGTTGCATGATTGCATTATAACATGCTATCAGTCTATCGGGTGTATATTTTGTTGGTATGCAAACTATTTTCCATTACGCCCCCTGCTTTCCGGCAGGTGTGGGGTCAATCGCAGTAAAAAGGGCTCCTCGCTTGCGAAGAGCCCTTGCTTCCAAAAATAAAGCCTGGTCGGTGGTAGGTTATCGCCGGCAAAGCAGGCTGACCACATTGTTCAAAAATTGTTCTCTCCAGGCCTGCATCCCGTCCCATCTATACAGACTATTTCTTATGAGGCGCATAGCCGCTCCTGGGCCAGCATATTCGATGAGTTCATCCTCGTAGAGTTCGGCCCAGCGGACGATCATGGCTGGGGTCACCTCCAGGTGAAATTGAAGCCCCCAGATGCAGTCCTGTACGACAAAAGCCTGGTTTTGGCACCAGTCACCATAGGCCAAGAGCTTTGCACCTTCCGGTAAATCGAAAG
>JAAZOA010000170.1 GCA_012798055.1 Syntrophomonadaceae bacterium
CAAATCGCACTGGTTTCTGATGCCGGAATGCCGGGCATATCCGATCCCGGGCAAAAACTGGTAAAACGAGCCCTGGAAGCAGGCATCGAAGTCGAGGTCATTCCTGGCCCCAGTGCCTTCACCGCCGCATTGGCCTGGTCGGGGTTGGATGGTTCTTCCTTCACCTTTATAGGGTTTCTGCCGGCCAAACGCAGCCAGAGGCAGGCTGCTTTAATGGACCTGAAGCGGGAGCAACGCACGGTTATATTGTATGAGGCTCCCCACCGCCTGGTCAAAACCCTGGAGGACATGTCGGAAATCATGGGGCCAGAGCATCCGACGACAGTGGTCCGGGAGATAACCAAGCTGCACCAGCAGGTCAAACAGGGCTCGATTGGTGAGCTCCTGCTATATTACCGGGAAAATCCACCCCGGGGCGAGATCTGCCTGTTGATACCGGCAGCCCGCCGAGATGCCGAGCCTGCGCCGCTTGCCCAGATTATCCAGGAAACAGCCGCCTTGATAGACAGCGGAGTGGATAAAAAAGAGGCTTTCAAGATGAAAGCCCGCGAGTATAATGTCAAAAAATCGACAATATATAAACAATTTTTGGATAAATAGTTATCAGTTAGGAGGAACCTAGCCTACCTGCTTGCCAAGTTCGGTGAGACAGCTCTTACAAATATTTTTGCCTTTGTAATTGGTCACGTCTTCGGCGTTGCCGCAGAAGATACATGCCGGCTCATATTTCTTGAGAATGATCTTCTCGCTGTCTACATAGATTTCCAGAGCGTCCTTTTCTTCTATTCCCATAGTGCGTCTTAACTCGATAGGAATGACGATACGGCCCAATTCATCAACTCTTCTGACCACACCGGTTGATTTCATCATCAGTGTTTACCTCCTTCTTAAAAAGATTCCAGCCCACACTGAAAAGATACCAGAATTGGTAGAAATAGTCAAGCTATTTTCAACAAAAATATACAAAAAATAAAAAATTAGTTGATATTTTTGTCGATGGGCCGGTGGGTGCAGGATATGCCCTGGCTTTTATGGTAAACTATACAGAATGTAGAGCATTTAATCGTTAAGTGATGGAGGGACCGGCATGGAAAAGAGGAAGAGCTACTATATCACCACCCCGATTTATTACCCCAGTGACAACTTGCACATCGGGCATGCATATACCACCGTGGCTGCGGACTGCATGGCCCGCTTCAAGAGGATGCAGGGCTACGATGTTTTTTACCTGACCGGCACTGATGAGCACGGACAGAAGATAGAGCGGGCCGCCCGCGAAAAAGGTATGGAACCTATAGAGTACGTGGATGGCATTGTGGAGAATATCCGCAAACTTTGGGAAATTTTGCAGATAACCAACACTGATTTCATCCGCACCACGGAAAAACGCCAGGAGGAAGTGGTGAAGAAAATATTTGAGCGGGTCTATGAGCAGGGGGACATCTACCTGTCCCAATATGAAGGCTGGTACTGCAGCCCCTGCGAGACCTTTTTCACCGAGCGGCAGTTGGAGGACGGTAAATGCCCGGATTGCGGCCGGGAAGTGGAACTGCTCAAGGAAGAAAGCTATTTCTTCAACATGGCCAAATATGCACCGCGTTTGCTCGAGCATATTGCTGCCCATCCCGATTTTATCCAGCCTGAATCCAGGCGCAATGAAGTGGTGAATTTCATCAAAGGTGGCCTGGAAGACCTGTGCGTCTCACGCACCACTTTCAAGTGGGGGATACCCGTCCCCTTCAATTCCAATCACGTAGTATATGTTTGGTTCGATGCCCTGATAAACTACTTGACGGGGGTGGGCTACCTGCAGGATGATGCCCTGTTCAACAAATACTGGCCCGCCGACGTGCACCTGATGGCCAAAGACATCATCCGCTTCCATGCCATAATCTGGCCGATCATGTTGATGGCCCTGGACCTGCCCCTGCCCAAAAAGGTTATGGCCCATGGCTGGATTCTGCTGGAGGGGGGAAAGATGTCCAAGTCCAAAGGCAATGTCATCGATCCCCGCATCCTGGTAGATAAATATGGACTGGATGCGGTGCGCTATTACCTGATTAAAGAGCTGAGCTTCGGGCAGGATGGAGTCTATTCGGAAGAGATCATGGTGAGCCGCATCAATTCGGACCTGGCCAATGACCTGGGCAATCTCATCAGCCGCACAGCAGCCATGATCATCAGGTATTTCGGGGGAAAGATCCCGGCCGAGCGCAGTTCAGCGCCACTGGATGAGGAAATCCAAAACACCGCCCGCCAGGTTTACCTGGAAGCTACTGAAAAACTGGAAAAACTTGATTTCTCGGCTTATCTCCATGCGGTATCCCGCCTGGTGTCGAGGGCCAACAAATATATAGACGAAACCGCCCCCTGGCTTCTGGCCAAGGATGAAGCTCAGCAAAGCAGGCTGGCGGCCGTGATGTACACCCTCTTGGAGTCTATCCGCATAGCTTTGATTTTGAATGCCCCGGCCATGCCGACCCTCCTGGAGCGGGCCAATCAGCAGCTCAACCTCTGGGATGAACCGGCCCGGGTCAAGTGGGAAGAGGCGGGAAAGTGGGGACTGATTTCTCTGCCCACCAACGTGCAAAAAGGCGAGGCCCTTTTCCCGCGGATCGATGTCAAGTTGCTGGAAGGGGCGGGGCTGCCCGATACGGTTCCGGCACCCCAACCCCCTGCCCCGGTGGAAAAAACTGTAACCAGCCCGGTTCCGGCGGAGACCAAAATGGTGGGTATAGAAGACTTTGCCCGCCTGGACCTCAGGGTGGCTGAAGTAGTTTCCGCCGTGAAAATGCCCAAAGCAGATAAGCTCTTGATCCTTAAAGTCAGATTGGGAGAAGAGGAACGTACGGTGGTGGCTGGCATCGCTCAGCATTACGCGCCAGAGGACCTGGTCGGGAAAAAAGTGGTGATTGTAGCAAATTTGCAGCCCACCAAACTCAGGGGAGTCATGTCCCAGGGGATGATCCTGGCGGCATCTGATGAACAACGGGTGGAGGTTCTGACAGTCAGCCCGGACATGGCCTCCGGCAGCCGGGTCAAATGAGGGACTGAGGTTAAGGAGGCGACGAACTTGTTGTTTGATACCCATGCCCACCTGCAGGACCGCAAACTGCGGGGGGATCTTGACAACATCCTGCGCCGGGCCGGCGAAGCCGGGGTGGAAAAAATCTGCTGCGTGGGCTACGATTTGGAATCTTCCCGGGAAGCGGTCCAGATCGCCCGCAAATACCGGCAGGTGTATGCGGCGGTGGGGGTGCATCCCCATGACGCCAAGACCGTTGATGACAACCTAGTCCAGAAGCTGCGGGATTTGGCCAGGGAGCCCAAGGTTGTGGCCATTGGCGAGACCGGCCTCGATTACTACCGGGACCTATCCCCGCGGGATGTGCAAAAGGAAGCTTTTATCGTCCAGATCAAGCTGGCCCAGGAGCTGGGCAAACCGTTAATCATCCACGACCGGGAAGCCAACCAGGATGTAATCGATATCGTCAAGAAACACCGGGCCGGAATTAATGGCGGCATAATGCACTGCTACTCCGGCAGTCTGCCCCTGGCGCTGGAATCCATAAAAGCCGGCTTTTATATATCCCTGGCTGGCCCCTTGACTTACAAAAACGCCCGCCGCTCCCAGGAGGTCGCGGCCAAATTGCCTATGGACAGGCTGCTGGTCGAAACCGATTGTCCCTATTTGACACCGGAGCCCCTGCGGGGCAGGCTAAATGAGCCGGCCCATGTGCGCTATGTAGCGGTTAAAATGGCGGAACTGAGGGGGCAACATCCGGATGAGACAGCTTATCTGACCTGGCGCAATGCCTGCCAGGTATACAGGATCAAGGACTAAAGGCCAGAACTCAGGAAGTGCCAAGGAGATTTATCCCAGGGGCCCGGAAGGGCCCTTTTGCATTTGCAATCAATAACATAATTGGCAAAATAAAGGGCAAAATTTTGACACGGGGTAGACCTAAGGGTAGAATATGAGTACTTCAATTGGTTGCTGATGGGGATAATAACTAAGGGAGGAATGCTATGAGTATTGCCTGGTCTAAGAAAGGAGCAATCTTTTCTGCCGGCATACTAACTCTGGGTTTGCTCTTCTACGTGTTGTTATTCGTGATCGAAAAGCCGCTCGCCATCGTGGTGGACGGCCAGGTGATCCAGACCAGAGCGTTATTTACCAGGACAGTAGGACAAGTTCTCGACCAGAACCAGATCAAGTTGGAAGGTCAGGATGTCGTTACCCCTTCTGCAGATAAGCGAGTTAGCAAAGACCTGCAGATAACTGTAACCAGGGCATTTGCCGTCAAAGTGATAGCTGATGGGACCAGCCGGGAGATTTACACCATCCCGGTCACGGCCGGGGAAGCTGTGGCCCTGGCGGGCATAACCCTGGGAGAAAAAGACTTCCTGATACCTGAACCCGGTGAAATGGTAGTTCCCCAGCAGACGATTGAAGTGATTCGGGTGACCGAAAAGGTAACCAGCGAGGACCAGGAGATGCCCTATCAGGTGGAAAAGACCACCGACCCGACCCTGGAGAAAGGATTGACCAGGACCTTGGTGTCGGGCAAGAACGGCCTGACCCGGAATACCCTGAGGGTGACCTATTACAACGGGCAGGAAGCCAAGCGTGAATTGCTCAAGATGGAAACCCTGGTCCAGCCTCGCAACAAGGTGGTAGCCATGGGCAACATTACATCAGTTTCCCGCGGCGGGCAAAGACTTGATTTTTCAGAAGCACGTTACATGGAGGCTTCGGCCTACACCTACACCGGGCGCAACACTTCAGGGGGGGAGAAACCGGCGGTAGGAATGGTAGCAGTTGATCCCAATGTTATTCCGTTGGGCACCAAGCTATATGTGGAGGGCTACGGTTATGCGTGGGCGGCCGACACCGGCGGGTCCATCAAGGGAGACCGTATCGATCTATTTATGGAAGAAAGGGCCCAATGCGTCAACTGGGGTCGCAAGACCGTGAAGGTCTATATACTGTCCTGATTCAAGAAGTAAGAGCAACCTGGTGTAAGTTGGCCGTCAGATCAGTGGTTCTGATGGCCCCGGCAGGGGCGAATCCTCGCGGATTCGCCCCTGTTTCAGTTTGGCCCGCTATGGGTATATAGTATAATAGTCCCATGATTTTAAGCGAGGTGTCAGCAATGGCGGATCATATGTCTCCAACCGCGGCCCGGGCCATACTTCAGCAATACGGGCTGCATCCCAAAAAGCGCTTGGGGCAGAATTTCCTGGTGGATAGAAATGTGCTGACTAAAATCG
>JAAZOA010000171.1 GCA_012798055.1 Syntrophomonadaceae bacterium
AAAATAATCAGCCTGACTTTGTCTTTGCGGGGGAATTCCTTTAATTTTCCCGACCTGCCATCTGGAAAATACCGGTCCAAAATTCGATCCTCTTCGGTATTGGTTATGTTGTAGCGGTCATCAATCATAGCCGCGCTGGGGTGAAGGCCAATAAAATCGCGCTCCGGGGAGATGGATTTCCATACGAGTTCTGACAGTGCCAGAAAAACCTTGGCCTGGCGTTCTTTTTCCTTCAACATATAGCGATGATTGCGAATAGTGGAGCTACTCCCAATCCCCAATACCTTCTGGATCTCTTTGTCCGTTTTGCCCTCATAGAACAGGCGCAGCAGTCCTTTTTGGTGTTCTGTAAGGCCGGTCAATTTTTTGTCTAAATTCAGCAGATATTCGAATACCGAACCATGTTCATGGTTTATGTGGAGCTGCATATAGCGTCTGGCTTCATACAGCACCCCTCCCTCGGGATAGACGATGCCTTTTTCGAAATGTTTGCCGCATAACAGGCAAATGAAATGATTTTCGGTTTCGATACTGCCCTGCTTGAGTTCGTCCAGAGAGGCCCGCCAAAATATTTCAACTAATGTAAACATATAAACACAACCTTAAATATAGTGATAAAAACATAGACATTATATAACAATGTATACTGTTAAAGCAAACAGACATAATTTTAGAGCTGATAATAGTAAACAGATGTATACAGTAAAACTATATTTACTATCTGGATTTATTAGTCTAGAATAGAGGCACCACAACTATAAATGTATGGTAGGTGAGATAAATTGAGTCAACTTGAAAAGGTGGCCAGGGAATTCCGGAATCTGCTGGTATTTATGAAAACTGAATTCTTCAGGCCGGCAGATCATATAACCAGGTCCAGGTTGAGTCCAGCCCAATTTCATACCCTCTCCATCCTGTACCGCCAGGGTTTGATGCCCATGTCAGACCTGGCGGGAGAGCTGAAGGTCTCTAAACAACAATTGACCCAACTGATCGGCAAGCTTCTGGAAAGCAACTTGGTCCTGCGCAAACCGGACCCTCACGATCGGAGGGCAGTTCGCATCGATATAACCCCGGAAGGCCGCAAAATCGTGGAGACTCTGGGGGCGGAGATAAAACAGAATCTGATGGAGAAACTCAGACTCATTCCGCCTGATGATCTCGGAGAATTGGAACATCTGTTGAGCCGAATGAACACGATATTGAAAAAATGCCAAGTAACCGATGGGTCTGATCCAGAAATGCAAAAAGGTGGTTGGGAAGATGAGTAAGCTGCGCAGGGTTTTAATTGCTTCGGGGATAACCATCCTGGTCCTCTTGATAGGGTACCTGCTTTACTATGTCTATGCAAGCATCAATTATTTTTCCACCCCCAACGCCCAAGTAACCGCTGACATGATCACCATTACCCCCGAAATCACAGGAAAATTGAAGGAATGGAATGTGGAAACCGGCGACCAGGTCCAGGCAGGTCAGATATTGGGCAAACAGGATGTAAGCAGTTTGATAAGCAGCACTGCTTTGAATCCGGTATCCTTGGCGAATTCAGCGGATGGCCTGATAAGCAAAGCGGATATCCGGGCCCCCATTGACGGCAAAATAGTCATGGTCAACGTGGTGAAAGGGGAGGTGCTATCCCCGGGTATGGAGATCGCAACCGTTGCCAGGACGGACCATATGTATATAAAAGCCAACATAGAAGAAACGGACATCTTCAACATTCGGCCGGGGCAGAAGGTCGACATCAAAATCGATGCCTACCGGGGCCAGAAATTCA
>JAAZOA010000172.1 GCA_012798055.1 Syntrophomonadaceae bacterium
ACCTCATAATGTTCCTTGAAATGCGCCAGCACCTTATCGGCTATCCTGAATTTTTCGGTATCGGTGCTCTTGACCCTGATCTCCGGGGTGGCATGGTAGACGGGAATATCGGCCAGAAGTTCAACGATGCCTCTGTCGCTGTTGGACAAGATCCGGAGCAGCCGGGCAGCCGCATATACTGCATCATCGTAGCCGTAATACTCATCGGCAAAGAACATGTGTCCCGACATCTCGCCGGTAAATATGGCCCCGATTTCCTTCATCTTGGCTTTGATCAGGGAATGCCCCGTCTTGTAAATCATGGGTCTCCCGCCCAGGCGCTCTATTTCATCGACTAGAGACTGGGAGCATTTGACCTCCACGATGCAGTCCTGGTCCGGATGCCTGGCCAGTATCTCCCGCCAATACAGGATCATCAGGGTATCACCCCAAATTATGTCCCCATTGGGAGCCACCACCCCCAGCCGATCTCCATCCCCGTCAAAGCCTATGCCCAGGTCGGCTCCTTCCATCTCTACCATCCGGATCAAATCCCGGCAGTTTTCGGCCTTGACCGGGTCGGGATGATGGTTGGGGAAGCTCGGATCCGATTCACAGAAAAGTTCCACTACCTCGCAACCCAGTTCCCTGAGAACTGCTGGCGCCACATAACTGGCAGTTCCATTGCCGCAGTCCACCACCACCTTGAGGTTCCTGGGGCCCAGCTGCACCAGGTTCTTAATAGCCTCCATATAGGCCGGATGTACATCCGCGAACTCCAGCTGCCCTCTAGCCGCACTCTCAAGCCGGCTGCCGGCATAAGCCATCCGGGCCACCGCTTGAATCTCATCCCCGTAGATGGTGGAAGGACCCAGCAGCAATTTGAATCCGTTGTCATGGCCCGGATTATGGGAGGCGGTGATCATGATGCCAGCATCGGTATCGAAATGTCGGGCGGCGAAATAGAAGACCGGGGTAATAACTTCCCCGACATCGATCACATCCAGGCCGGAATCAAGCAGGGCTTCAACTACCTTGTCCCGGAAAGAGGCTGAGGAGATGCGGTTATCCCGCCCCACTATGAAGCGTCGTTTCCCCCGCTGGGCGGCATAGGCGCCGAAAGCCAGGGCAACAGCTCTGACCGCCCCTTCATCCAGCTCTGTTCCCGCCCGTCCCCTTATGTCATATTGCCGGAAAATCGATTTATCCATCATAAGCCTACCTCCAAATATTGTTTCTCCCGGGCAAATAAAAAACTGCTGGCCAATAGCCAAGCAGTTTTTAAATCACCTACCTGCTCCTGGCAACCCGGCCGTCATAACCTTCCGGTCGTAGACCCGCAGCTTTGCGCCCCCGCCTTTCGACGAGTTTGCCCTTTTTCAAGAGTACATAACACTATTCAACCATATTTTTCTAAATATGTCTAGAACGGATGAACATCCGGTTGAAAAAAGCGGGTTTGCAGGTGCGAATTGGCCATAATCAGTGCAGACCGACTCCTTAACCGCGACTCATTCCGTTGGACAGGGACGGCAGCTTCCAATAGTCTTGGTAGG
>JAAZOA010000173.1 GCA_012798055.1 Syntrophomonadaceae bacterium
ACCACCTTGCTGGGACAGGTAACCACCACTTCTCCCTACGGTAGAAAAAAGGAAGAAGCTGGCTATCCGGTCCGCATGGCGGAGCTGCTGGCCACCAATGAGGGATCTGCCTATATAAGCCGGGTGGCGGTTAACAATCCCGCCAACGTGATCAAAGCTAAGAAAGCCATAAAGAAGGCCCTTCAAACCCAGATGAAGGGGCTGGGATTCACAATGGTGGAGATATTGTCTACATGTCCGACCAATTGGGGATTAGGCCCCATGGACGCCCTCAAGTGGCTGGAAGAGAACATGATCCCGTATTTCCCTTTGGGTGATTTTAAGATCAAGGAGGCATAGAGAAGGATGGAGAGCGAAAAACAGATTCTTTTTGCCGGTTTTGGCGGGCAAGGAGTGTTATCCATGGGGAAATTCCTGACCTATGCTGCCATGGGAGCTGGAAAGAATGTATCCTGGTTGCCTTCTTACGGAGCAGAAATGCGCGGAGGTACAGCCAACTGCCTGGTCACAATAGCTGATGAAGAGATCAGTTCTCCGTTGACTGATAATCCCGGCATGGCCATAATTCTCAACCGGCCCTCATTGGACCGTTTCGAGGAAAAGATCAAACCCAATGGCACACTTATTATCAACTCTTCAATGGTAGATCGACCGCCTCTCAGGGATGACCTGGAAACATACCGGCTCCCGGTGAATCAAATCGCAGATGAGATGGGTAATTCAGGTGCCGCCAACATGATCCTGCTGGGTGCATGCCTGCAGAAGACCAGAGTAGTCCCGGTCGAACAGGTCATGGATTTCTTCGAGATAATATTTAAAGGCAAAAAGGAATCGGTAATTCAAAAGAACCGGGAGGCATTCCTTATCGGAGTAGAGTATGCCAAGCAGAACTGGTAGCTATGAGCGCCTGCACAGTCTGGAGGCTATGATCCACGGATTGAAGAGAGTGATCGTGGCTTTTTCAGGGGGTTCAGACAGTGCTTTTCTGCTTTGGGTATGCGCCCGGGTCTTGCCAGCTGCCGACCTGGCTGCAGTCACTTTCTGCTCGGCAACTACTCCGGTCAGGGAAATCCGCTGGGCCATTTCGGTTGCCCGGAGTCTGTCTGTCCGACACGTGTTCCTGCCGGGCCCGGAGATGCAAAGCGAGTCTTTTTTGGTTAATGACCTTTCACGCTGCTATCAATGCAAACGCGAAAGGTTTTGCTTTTTGCAGCAGAAAACCGGTATCCTGCCCGGTGCTCAAGTAATCGAGGGCTCGGTGGTGGATGACCTGGAAGATTCGCGTCCTGGTATGCAGGCTATCAGGGAAGCTGGAGTGAGGAGCCCTCTGCTGGAAACTGGGATGAGCAAGCTGGATATTGCCCGCATAGCTCAGCATGCAAATCTGGCATTCTCACCCCGTCCCAGTGAATCCTGCCTGGCCACACGCATCGATACCGGTTTAGCTATTGACATCCCTTTGCTGCAAAAACTGGCTCAAGCCGAGGAGGCCCTTCATGATATGGGTTTTGAGCAGGTGCGGGTCAGGTGGAATGGCGAAGAAGCCCGGATTGAATTCATACAGTCCGACCTTCCCAGGGCATTTTTAGAGCGCAACATGATAGACGCAGTTCTCAGCCGATACGGGTTTGAAT
Organism: Syntrophomonadaceae bacterium; assembly: GCA_012798055.1. Classification (GTDB taxonomy): domain Bacteria; phylum Bacillota; class Syntrophomonadia; order Syntrophomonadales; family Syntrophomonadaceae; genus PHAA01. Next base: position 1,635 of record JAAZOA010000173.1, read on the forward strand.
TGATTTCACCCGTCTATTCCGAATATGGTACCAAGGGCAAAAGGGGGGGCGACCATGAATGAACAACGCTTGCGGCAGCTATTGTTGGACGTGCAAAACGGCAGAGTCCCAGTAGACCAAGCTTTCCAGGCCTTGAAGATAATGCCTTATGAGGACCTTGATTTCGCCAAACTGGACCACCACCGGGCGGTAAGGGATAATTTCCCGGAGGTTATTTATTGTGCCGGTAAAGAACCGGCGCAGCTTGCGGCTATATTCGCTCATTTGTCGCGGCAGCACGACAATCTGATCGGTACCCGGGCTACTCAGGATGATTTCATCGTAGTAAGGGGAGCAGTGCCGGATGTGAAGTACGATCCCGGAGCCCGGTTATTGTATATGCAGCGCCGGCCCCTCACCGGCTACGGAAAAGTTGCGGTTGTGACTGCAGGTACGGCTGATCAGCCGGTGGCTGAGGAAGCCGCAGTCTGCCTTGAGATTATGGGAGCCCAGACCGACCGAATCTATGACGTGGGCGTGGCGGGTGTGCACCGACTGCTGGACAAATTGGAGAGGATCAACCGGGCTCAGGTGATCATCGTGGTGGCGGGGATGGAAGGCGCACTGGCAAGTG
>JAAZOA010000174.1 GCA_012798055.1 Syntrophomonadaceae bacterium
ACTTCGGGCTTCAAACTCCTTAAGGCTTCAGCCACTCCGGTTATGGTGCCTCCTGTGCCGACCCCGGCCACAAATATATCGACCTTCCCGTCCGTATCCCGCCATATCTCGGGTCCGGTGCTCTGGCGATGGGCGGCGGGATTGGCCGGGTTCTTGAACTGTTGGGGCATAAAAGCATTGGGCATCTGGCAAGTCATCTGCTCGGCCTGGGCGATTGAGCCGGGTATACCCTCTGCCGCCGGAGTCAAAACGATGTCAGCGCCCAGGGCTTTTAGGAGTTTGCGCCGCTCCATGCTCATATTTTCCGGCATGGTCAGGATCAGTCTGTAGCCCCGGATCGCAGCGATCAAGGCCAGCCCGATACCGGTATTGCCGCTGGTGGGCTCTACGATGACCGTGTCCTGGTTGATCAGGCCTTTCTCCTCGGCATCCTTGATCATAGCATACCCAACCCGGTCCTTGACGCTGCCAGCTGGATTGAAATACTCCAACTTGGCCAAAATCCTGGCTTCCAGTTTCTGATCGGCCCGGAATTTCCCTAATTCCAGCAAGGGTGTATTGCCCACCAATTCGATCAAGCTGGATGCGATTCTCTCCATCTCTTCTCCTCCCCGGTCTATAATGATGGCACACACATGCCGGTATAGTTGTCTCCCCAATATTTCTTGCCTTCGACGACAGCAGGAGCTGGCCCAATTATACTATGCTGACATCTTACAAAGCTTAGTCTCCTGATAGAGGTTACGATAAGTTTTGCTCAAATTAGTGAGTTCTACCAAGAGAACGGCCTCCCCTAACCAGATTGAAGACCTGCTGGACTCAACCAGTGCAGGCAATCAATTTGGCAAGCTCTCTAACTATATTAAAAGATACTGATCAAAAGGACAAACAATTGTATACAATTTTGTGGCTTTGAACCCCGCAATGAAAATTCAGCCGGCCGAGAGATGTTTGAGGAGAAGGATTGGTGAAGTGGAGCTTTTGCAGTAAAATTTAAGGGGGGCTAGCCTGGCTGAATGGATGGGTACAGTCACATATGCCAGCGTTTTGCTCCTGGCCGAGGTATGATTAAGGACGAGGAGAGTAAAACATGATCTACCCCCGATTTCTGCTCAGGCTCTACAGCTGGAACCAAAACCGACGGGAAAAAAGGCATGCGGTGAGGCTTCACCCATACATTTCAGGAGAGGTGAACAAGGTGGATTATTTCGATGTAGTAAGCCAAAGGTATTCCTGCCGTTCCTTCAGAAGCGATGCGGTGGAAAAAGAGAAACTGGACCGCGTCCTGGCCTGCGCCCAGCTGGCCCCTACCGCTGCCAACCGGCAGGCAATCAGGATCATCGTATTCCCTACTGCCGGCCGCGAGCAGGATGTGGCCAGGATTTACAGCCGCGCCTGGTTCCGGGAAGCCCCCTGCCTCATTTGTGTGTGCTCCATCCCCTCCCAATGCTGGGTCAGGGGGGACCGGAAGAACTACAGCGATGTGGATGCGGCTATCGTCATGGACCATATAATCCTGGCAGCCACTGCTCTTGACCTGGGTACCTGCTGGGTTGCGGCTTTCGACCAAAGCGCAGCCCGGGACATCCTTAAGCTGGACCCGGCTTGGGAACCGGTGGCATTCACCCCTTTAGGATACCGCAACGATGTTCCGGGCAAAAAGATGCGCAAATATTTGCAGGAAATCGTTGTCTACCGTTAGCCCCAGGTTTGGATAGCGAGCCATCCTAGATTTCCTTGATAACAAGCTCAGCCCGGGCTTTGCGGGGCCGAGGCTGGGGTTTCTGGTCAGGATAGCCGATCGGCACCAGGCAGAAGGGGCGTATGTGCTCGGGCAGACCCAGCCTGGCGGCTAATTCAGCCCGGTCGAACATCATGACCCAGCAGCATCCCAGGCCCAGGTCAACCGCCCGCAAAATCATGTGTTCCACCGCAATAGCCGTATTTTGATGCAGGTACCCCCGGATCTGCTCCTCGCCCATTTCCTGAGAAGATTTGGGAAGAGCTCGGGACAGGTTCATAGTCACCCCTTCAAATGCTCCGGAATCTCGTAGTTCCTTGTACCTGGCAGCCTGGGCTTTAAGGGCACTCATGTCGGTACAGCAGGCTATGACTACGGGCGCTGTGGCTACGAATTCCAGAGTCAGTTCCGACAGCTGAGCCCGGGCTTCCGGGCTCTTGATCACCACGAATCGCCAGGGTTGGATATTGCCCCCGGAGGGCGCCAGTCGGGCTGCTTCCAGCAGCTCATCTATGTACGCCTCCGGGACCGGGTCGGTCTTGAACTTGCGGATGCTCCGCCGGGTCTCGATTACCTCTTTCAATTCCATTGCCCCTAACCTCCATTCTTCCAGCCCTGGGGTCAGTCAAAACTGGGACCGCCTGTAAATCCGCTGCTAATTCCTTGCTCGAGGCTAACTGCCCTACCGCCTATGCACCAACTGCTGTGACCAGGCAATTGCAGTCCTAACAGCAGTCGCAGTTACATACCAGCTTGCCATCCACGGTTTTGCCCGGCAGGTTTGCCGCCGCACAGCCGACTCCAGCTTGAACTCAAATAACTGCGAACGGGCAATTGGTAGAACAGGCGCCACATTCCAGGGTCCCTCCCCTACCTCTGCCTTTGGTCCAATTGTTATTCCACTATCCTTTCCCCGTCACTACTGCACAGTAGTCTGTACAGGTCCGGACGCCTGTCCCTGAATATTCCCCATGCCAGCCGCTCCTGTTCCAACTGGTCCAGGTCGAAATCGGCCAGGATGACGGTTTCCTCCTGCCGTCCAGCTTCGGCAACTTTATTGCCCTGGGAGCCGGCGATAAAAGATGACCCGTAGAAGGTTATCTGCGAATCCTGGTCCTTTTCCGTGCCTACCCGGTTAGCCGCCACTACCGGCATGAAGTTGGCAGCCGCGTGGCCTTGCATCACAATTTGCCAGTGATCGCGGGAATCGATAGTATCGTCCTGGGGCTCTGAACCAATAGCGGTAGGATATAGCAGCATCTCCGCTCCCAGCAGTGCCATACAACGGGCAGCTTCAGGGAACCACTGGTCCCAGCATATCCCCACCCCTATCCTGCCATAGCGGGTATTCCAGACCCGAAAGCCGGTGTCCCCGGGATTGAAATAGAATTTTTCTTCATAGCCGGGCCCGTCCGGGATGTGGCTCTTGCGGTAGACCCCCAGCAGTTCTCCGTTGGCATCGATTACTGCCACCGAATTATACCGGGCTTGATTTTTCTTTTCATAAAAGCTGATTGGAAGGACTACCTGCAGTTCCCGGGCTACCTGGCTGAAATGGTGCAGCAACTGGTTATGGCGGATCTCTGCGGCATAGCCGAAATTATCGGCTTTTTCCTTTTGGCAAAAATAGAGGTTGGCGAATAGTTCCGGCAGGACAATAATGTTCGCCCCCCGGTTGGCTGCTGTTCTGACCAGTGATTCAGCCCGCCCGATGTTTTCCTCCACCCGGCTGCGGCAACTCATCTGCACTGCGGCTACCTTGACTTTGCGCATTGCTGGCACTCCTCTCGTGATTAATCGGCCCCATTCCTGAGGGCGGCTGGCATTTGCTGGGTCATGCAGTGGACATTGCCGCCTTCGCGGATGATTGCCATCCCGTCAACGGCGGCAATACGACGTTCGGGGAAGGTGCCCTGCATCACTTCAAGGGCCTGGCGATCCGTCTCCGCGGCCGATCCCCCGAAAACCGGCAGGATGATTCCGCCATTGACGAAATAGAAGTTGAGATAGCTCAGGGTCAAGCTGATCCCCTTATAGCTCTGAACGGGGGGCTGTGGCACCGTGATTATTTCCAGCCGCCTCCCCCGTGCGTCCTGCGCCCTCTCCAGGATCTCCATATTTTCACAGGTGATCACGAAATTTTCTTGGGCGGGGTCATCACATACCTGGAGCAATATCCGGCCGGGGGCGGCAAAAGCTGCCACATTGTCAACATGGCCATCAGTCTCATCCCCGCTTAATCCCCGTTTGAGCCAGATCACCTTCTCGATTCCCAGGTATCGACCCAGGCAGGCCTCGATCTCCGCCCTGCTCAGGTGGGGATTGCGATTGGGATTCAGCAAGCACTCCTCAGTGGTAAGCAGGGTTCCCTGGCCGTCGACATGGATGGACCCTCCTTCCATGACCAGCGGGGCATCAAAACGCCGCAACTGCAAATGCTCCAGCAGGGCTGGGGCTACAAGGTCGTCCAGGTCCCAGGGCTGATACTTGCCTCCCCAGGCATTGAAACGCCAGTTGATCCCAGCCACATCTCCGGCTTGATTGACCACGAAGGTGGGGCCATTGTCCCTGAGCCAGGAATCATTGTGCTTTATTTCCAGGAATGTTATGTCCAGGGCTGAGATGAAATTCTTGACCAGATCCCGGTCGCCAGGATCCACCAGGACTGTCACCGGTTCGAACTCGGCCACCGCGTCCACTATTTGCCCGTAACCGCGGCAAACCGCATGGTAATCGCCGGGATAGACCATCGATGACTGCACCGGCCAGGAAATAAAAGTGCGCTGGTGGGTATTCCACTCAGCCGGCATCCAAAATCCTAAATCGCGAGGATACAAATACGTTCCACTCCCGTTAGTTATTGGGTCTGACTCAATTCATCATATAATATGTGGGCTCCAATCTCAATCTCTGAGGCAAGCTTATGCCTCCACCCGGATCAAGCTTGATCGTGTTATTGTCTAGAGCCGCCTAAAGTAATATATTGTAATGGAGGAATCATCAAGATACCGGGGGGGCGTTATATGCTGCATGAATTCTCCCGAAGCGAACTCCTGATCGGCAAAGAAGGGCTGGATAAATTGTCGCGGAGCACCGTAGCCATCTTCGGCATCGGCGGGGTGGGAAGCTTCACCGCCGAAGCACTGGCCAGGTCTGGGGTAGGCAGGCTTTACCTTATCGATGGGGACTGTGTCTGCCTCACCAACCTCAACCGGCAGATCCCTGCTACCCATTCCGCCATCGGCCGGCCCAAGGTCGAAGTCATGCAGGAGCGCATCCTGGATATCAATCCCCGCGCTCAGGTCATCGCCCACCAGCACTTCTACCTCCCCGGGGACGGGGATACCCTGATCTTGGAGGCATATGACTACATTGTGGATGCGGTTGACACGGTGGCTGCCAAACTGGACCTGGCAGTCCAGGCGCATAAACGTGTCATTCCCATCATGAGTTCAATGGGGGCGGGCAACAAGCTGGACCCCACCCGTTTTGAAGTAGCCGATATCTATACGACCTCGGTTTGTCCATTGGCCAAGGTGATGCGGCATGAACTGCGCAAACTGGGTATCCCAGCACTCAAGGTAGTATATTCCCGGGAAATTCCGCTGACCCCGCGGGACAGCGAAGAAAAAGCCTGTCCTCCCGATTGTTCCTGTCCCGGAGCTCGCGCTCACCTGGTTGGACGCCGCTCTATACCGGGCAGCATGGCCTTCGTAGCCCCGGCAGCAGGTCTCATAATAGCCGCCGAGGTAGTCAAAGATTTACTCCAGAAGAATGAGAGTTTCCCTATCCAAATAGATCCAGGTACACCGTGCCAGGCCTAGTATTTTTAAGCATTCACAATTCCTTCATAATTCCAGGCTATAATAAGCCATAGCCCGGAGCAGCGACAGCTTGGAAAGCTAAAAAGTTCGTCTGGACAACTGCAGTTGCTTGGGGCTCAGCAGTCTATCCATAAGCTCAAAAGGAGGTTTTGGTGATGATGAGATATCCTTACGGGCATGGCACCTGGCCCATGCATGACTGGGGCTTCGGCCTTGAAATCCTGGCTTTCGTATTTCTGGCCATTTTCCTGATCATCTTATACCGCAATTACCTAAAATCGACCCGGGCAGAAGCCCCGCCCAGCGCCCTGGATGTAGCCAAGATGCGGCTGGCCAAAGGCGAGATAACGCCCCAAGAATTCACCGCCATGAAAGACCACCTGTAGCCATGACGGCAGGGAGGGAAAGGAGCCGGATCATAAATGGGATGGTTGTGGATCATTCTTATCGGACTGGCCGTTTATCTGATCTATTTGAATAACAACAGCAGGACCACAGGATCTGGCTCAAGCAGCCTCAAGGAAACCCCGCTGGAAATCGCCCAGAAACGTTATGCCCGGGGCGAGATCACCAAAGAACAGTTTGAGGAGCTTAAGCGCGACCTGCAATAAAGAATTCCTTGCTTGCCGGCTCACCCAGCCGGCAATTTTTTTTGTTCTTGAGCCACCCCTGAGCAAAACACGCAGGATTCCAGGCAGGGCGCAAATAAATTAGGGCTAGGCAGCAGCACTTAATACGGAGATAATTTATAGTGAAATTATCATTGCCGTAAATGGGGGATCAAAATACCGTGCTTATCAAACACCTGGAAGATTTCAACTGGCAGGATGTAGAGGTACTGGAATACAAGGATTCGGGCAGCCATTACCAGAGCATCACCCGACGGGTCCTATGCGAGGGAATGGCCGATGTACCCTGTCAGCTCCGCTACTTCGAGATAGCCCCGGAAGGTCATTCCACCCTGGAACGTCATGAACATGCCCACCTGGTTGTGGTTTTCCGCGGCCGGGGACAGGCACTGCTCGGCAACCGCGTCCATGAAATTGGGGAGCGGGATGTGGTGACTATTCCTGCCCATAACTGGCATCAATTCAGGGCTAACCGCGGGGAAACCTTGGGTTTCTTGTGCCTGGTCAATGTGGAACGGGACCGGCCGGTGCTGCCCACGGATGAGGACTTGATCAGGCTGCGCCAGGACCCTTCCATAGCTGCATTCATCAGGATATGAGCCATCAGCCCGTCAAGGGGGAGGTATAGTCAATGGAGCGATTCAGAGTTACCTATCGTATAACCGGGAATGAGGAGGAGGCCTATGCCAGGGCGGAGGACATCTGCCTGGAGCAGACCGTGGAGTTCCCCCTGGAACTTGTCCCAGCCGGCCTGATCCGAGACCACCTGGTTGGGAAAATCGCCGCTTTCAGCCCTGATGGACCAGGCTTTTACCAGGCTGTGATCGAATATGCGGCATCGGCTGCTGCCGGAGAGCTCACCCAGCTTTTCAATGTTATTTTCGGCAATATAAGCATTAAACCGGGAATCCGGGTCCAAGCCGTGCACCTGTCCGAATCTTTGCTGGATGGCTTCAAAGGTCCCCGCTTTGGCCGGGAGGGTCTGCGCCGCCTGGTTGAGGTCCCCCGGCGACCGCTGTTATTTTCAGCCCTTAAGCCCATGGGCTTAAGCAGTCGGCAACTGGCGGACCTGGCCTACCTTTTTGCCCTGAGCGGTATCGATATCATCAAAGACGACCATGGCCTGACCAACCAGGTCTACGCCCCCTTCGAGGAACGGATCAGCCTCTGCGCAGAGGCAGTGGACCGGGCCAATCGCGAGACCGGTCAACACTCGGTCTACGTAGCCAATGTGACCGCTCCCCACGATAAAATAATCTCCCGGGCCAGGTTCGCCAAGGAGCACGGCTCCGGGGGACTACTGCTGGCGCCCGGCCTGGCCGGTTTTGATGCAATGCGACGGGTGGCTGAGGATGACAGCATCGCTCTGCCGATATTCAGTCATCCCGCATTTTTGGGCAGCTACGTGCTTGATCCTGCCAGCGGAATATCCCATTACGCCCTGTTCGGTCAACTCACCCGCCTGGCCGGAGGAGACGGGACGATCTACCCCAATTTCGGAGGGCGCTTTTCCTTTAGCCGGGAGGAATGCCAGAGCATCGTCCAGGGGGCGGCAGTGCCCATGGGCCACCTGAAGCCTATCTTCCCCTGTCCCGGCGGAGGCATGAGCATGGAAAATATCCCGGAGATGATCGAAGTCTACGGGCGGGAGGTGGTGTTCCTAATGGGTGGAGGCTTGTTCAAACACGGTCCCGACCTGGTAGAGAACTGCCGCTACTTTCGGAGTCTGGTGGAAGGACTGGCCTGAACAAGCCAGTCTATTTTTTATACCAGGGGGTGAAGTCCGGTTCGGGCTCCTTTTCCCCGGGGAAGACAAACCATAATCCGGCCCAGGTCAATAGCAACAGGGCCAGCGAGGTGCCAAAAAGCCGCAAGTGCATACCCCTGAGAAAATCAGCCTCGAGCTGGCTGAAATAATAGGGCCCATAATAGCCTATCTCGACTGTGCCGACCAGAGCCGATCCGGAGATCAGCGGATAGGGCTGGACTACGTAGGCCCCTTCAACAGGCGTGAGTTCCTGGTGGTGTGTGATCATCTGCTCACACAGCCAGTTGTTATACAAGCGTGCATCCCAGAGGACATTCCCCTCTGGACCCACTATTTTGATGATCATACCTCCATGCAGGGAATTGATACCGATGGCACCCAGGGCCCGGCTGTCCCACCCCTGGGACTGGTTGTACTGTTGGCTTAAGAGGCTGGCCAGTTCTGAACGCTGGGCCTGCTGCTGTTTAAGCATATATGCTCCGAATTGTCCGCTTAAACACATGCTTGCGGCAATGCTCATGATAAAAACGACCACCAGGGCCAAGCCACCATAGGAAAGCACCCGCCGGTCCCTGTACAAGTCTTTAATTTCCAAGGATCTTCACTCCCAGTCCGCCATTTATTCATAATCATAAACATAAAGACCCAGGTTGACTAGTAGCCTGGGTCTCATTTTCGTCCGACGTTCAGTTTTCATATATCGGCTGGTTCTAACCGAAGCGAAATTGAACCCCGGTGCCGCCGACCGGGTATTGCCAGTCCAGAACCTCGGAGCCGCAAGCCAGCAGGCAGGTACCGCATTCCAGGCAGCCATCGATGGAGATCTCCACCTCTCCGGCATCATTCTCATCATACAGGCCTGCCGGGCACACCAGGATTGCTTTTTTTAACCGCGGATCCTTTTCCATCCCGGTTTTGATCAATATATGCGGCCGGGCATAGGCTTTGAATACGTCCAAGCCGAGCTTGGCCTTGAGTCCTAAAGGCTCGCTCATATCTTCATCATCCTCCTCCCCAACTTGATCAGCCCCCATATCTCGCCCATGGTCAGGTGATTGCGCAGGGTCGGGTAGATCCTTTCTTTGGGTCCCGGTCCAACCGCATACAGGTCGCGCAACAAATCGCCGGCCAGTTCCGGGATATGATTGAACAAGGGCGGATATTCCAATACGTCCAGGGATTCCTTGAAATTGCGGAAATCCTTCATGACGAAGCTTTCCTCCAGGATTTGCTGGTATACCTGCAGGCCGGCGGAGGTGAAATCGCCCTTTTCCCTGGCCCTGATTACTGCCTGAGCCGCATAATAGCCGGAAGCTAGGGCATATTCCATACCCCTCACGGTAACCCCGATATTCATGGAGAATCCGGCTGCGTCACCGACCACCAGAATACCGTCTCCATAAAGGCGGCCCATGGATTTCAGACCGCCTTCGGGGATGACATGGGCTGAATACTCCACGGTCTCTCCGCCGCGGATCAGCCTGGCAATCTCCGGGCGCAGTTTGAACTCATCCAGCAGCTGGGGAGCCGGAATGGCAGGAGCTGCGTTCATGAGGTCGCTGATGCCCACTACAATCCCCAGGGACAAGCTGGTCTTATTGGTATAGAGGAAGCCCCCGCCGAATTTGCCTTTGGTTACCTCCCCCATGAACAAACGGGCTGCTCCTTCGTCGCCTTCAAGCCCGAAGCGGTCTTCGATGATGCCCCGGTCCAGTTCAATGACTTCTTTGAATCCTACCGCGAAATGCTTGGGATCCTGGTCTTTGCGAAGCCCGGCCATAGCCGCCGTGAAGGACAAAACCCCGTCGGCGGCAATGACTACATCGGCGCCCAGTTCATCCCCACCGGCCCGGACTCCAATCACTCTGCCATTTTCCAGGATAAGCTCGTCCACCCGGCTCTTGTTGATAAGCATGGCACCCTTTTTTTCAGCCTGCTGCGCGAGCCATCGGTCGAATTTGGCTCTTAAGATGCTGAAGCTTGGAAAAGGCGGCTGGGTGAGTTCAGAACCGGCATAACTCATAGTGACCGAACGTTCCCTGGCCATCAGGGCCACCTCTTCACGGACTATGTGACGTTCAAGGGGAGCCTTGTCCCAGAGGCCGGGGAACAGCTCCCGCACCGGATGTAGATACAAACGTCCGCCGGTCACATTCTTGGCCCCCGGATAATCACCTTTTTCCAGGACCAGGACTTCAAGGTTCTCCTGGGCCAGGGTATAGGCAGCAGCCAGGCCTGCCAGCCCAGCTCCCACCACTATCACATCAAATTTTTCCAAAGGTTTTCCCCCCTTTTGTCAGGGATTTGACCCCTGCCCTGCACAGGCAGGGATGATCACTTAATCCCGACTCTTAATCACTCCACTGCCTTGTTGACCTGCTTGTCCAGCAAATTCAGTGAGTGTTGAAATATCCCGGCTATTTCCGGTTCTACCATGCTCCGGATGTATTGGTTGAATTCTTCGGCCATGGGCACCAGCCGCTCGTTGGCCAGCTGGAGGCCTTTATCGGTCAGAAATACCCTGGTCCCCCGCCGATCTTCCGGATCATTCCGGCGTTCCACAATATCCTCTTTCTCCAACCGATCGATCAAACCGGTAACCGCTGAACTGTCCAGCTCTATCCGGGCTGCGATATCCTTGACGCTGGCACCCGCATAATTGTTTACATCCAAGATAACAAAAGACTGGGGTGCTGTAACCCCGACCTCGGTCAGCCTGGCGTTATAAAGACGGCTTACCTTGCGCGACAAGGCGTTCAGGCGAAAGCACCAGTAGGATGTAAAATCCACCATATCAAACACACCTCAACAAAATGTATTACCTTTGTAATATATAAGTATCACCTTAGCTAAAACCCTTTATCATTTAAAACCATGCGGAGGACCGTGTCAAGGAACAAGGCGGCCGCCTTCGGCTGCTTCAGAATGCCGGCAACATTTCCGGCGCCGCCTTGCAGCCAATTACTGCAGCTGAGCCAGCCGTCAAATCCCCACGAGCCGGGATATCAACCGGCTATTTCGAAGGATAAGGGTAAAAATTCTTGTTCAGGCTGGCCTTGAGCTCTCCCCTCAGGTCGGGATGAGCGATGGAGATCAATTCCAGGGCCCTCTCGCGCCTGCTCTTGTATCTCAACCTGGCTATGCCGAATTCGGTGATGACATAATCGGTTATGGTCCGGGGCACACTGATCGGTGTACCGGGCGGCAGTTCCGGAACAATCGAGGAAACCAGTTCCCCCTTGTTGTTCTTCTGGGTGGATGACAGCATGTTGATGGGCTTCCCGCCCGGAGACCAGGTGGCGCCCAGGAGGAAGTCCAATTGACCGCCAACCCCGCTTATCATCCGGTGCCCCACCCCCTCGCAGGTGCTGTTCCCCGTCAAATCCATCATTATGGATGTGTTCATAGCGATAACATTGGGATGTTGGGCGATAAAGCGAGGGTCATTGGTGAAAGATCCCGGGAAAATCTGGCAGGCAGGATTTTCAGTGCAGTAATCATACAGGGGCTTATCACCTGCTATGAATGAGGCTACACTGATCCCTTTGTATATGGGCTTCCTGGTATTTGTGACGATTCCCGCTTCCACCAACTGGGGCAGGGCGAGAGGAAGCATTTCCGTGAGGATACCCAGGTCCTGCTTGCCTTTGAGACCTGCTGCGACTGTTTCGGAGATGCCGCCCAATCCCATCTGGATAGTATCGCCGTCATTGATCAGTTCCAGGACATATTCCCCTATCCTCTGCTCGATTTCAGTGGCCTGTCCCCGGCCGAAAGCCGGAATGGGGGCTGATCTGGGGATCAGATAGTCGAATTCATTTACGTGCATCCAGTTGTCCCCATATACTACGGGCATCTGGTCGTTGACCTCAGCGATTACGGTTCTGAGCTTGCCCCTGGCCCTTCCTGACCTGATCGCTTCCGCAGTGTAGAAACATGTCGGGCCCAGATTGCACCAGCCGTGCCGGTTGGGGGGAGCGACCATCAAGGTATAGATATCCGCCCTCTCCCCGTATTTATCAGCGGCATCCGAGGTCTGAGCCGGGTAGAAATCCGAAAGGTTGGCGGCGTACATCTTGCGGACAGTCGCCACGGCGAAAATAGGGGCATGCTGGATATGGCCCTCCAACTGCTTCATAAACTCGGGATTCAGAAACCGGGAGGGATATACGTTAAGGCTGTCACTGATAATCACGCCTTCCAGTTCTTCCCACCGGTCGAGAATCGGCTCGATCAGGTCGTTGGACATGGACCCGTTGGACAGGGAAGTGGCGATAAAATCTCCGGATTGGACCAGCCGGGCGGCATCTTGGTAAGATATCAGTTTGTCCTGATAGGTTTGTTTCCAATCGTTTGTGGTCACAGTCATCTCCCCCTTCTCTATTTGCCCGTAAATTCGGGTTTCTTCTTCTGGCCGGTAAATACGGCTACTCCCTCTTTATAGTCATCAGTCAATGAACAGGCCATGACCCCGTCTCTCTCCAACTCCAGTTGCCCTTCCAGGAACGGGAGCAGGCATCTGTTCAGCAATGCTTTGGACCAGGCATAGGCCTGGGTAGGCCCATTGGCCAGGCGGGCGGCCAGCTTGGCGGTTGCAGCAGCCAGTTCATCCGGAGCCACCACCTTGTTCACCAATCCCCATTCCAGGGCTTTGCCGGCAGGGATGACCTCGTCCAGGAAAGCCAGCTCACTGGCTCGTCCCAGCCCTATTATCACCGGCACCATCTGGCTGTAACCGCAGTCCTTGCATATTCCTACACCGGTATAGGCTTGTTTGAATATTACTTCGGAGTGGCAGATGCGCAGGTCACATGCGGCTGCAAAACTAAGGCCTGCCCCGACACACATCCCGTTGACGCTGGCGATTATGGGTTTGGGGAGCTTGCGCATATCGGCGATTAAGCGGGCGGCGGGAACGGTCAGGTCTCTGAAGAAAGCCTGCAGATCACCGTCTCCGTATTTGGCTGCCGAAGCGATGTCCCCGCCGAAACAAAAGGCCTTTTCTCCGGCTCCGGTCAGAACAATGGCCCGGATGTCCGGATCATAGCACTGTTGGAAGGCCCAAACCAGCCCGTGCATCATGTCTGCATCCAGGGCATTGTTGAATTTGGGCCGGTTCATGGTGATGGTGGCTATCCCATTTTCTTTATTTAAAAGTACCGCATCATTGAACATCGATCCTAACCTCCTAACAAATATTTGACAATCTTCATTGAATCAGCTGTCTCCCATACTTCACCGCCGCTATGCCCCCTAACCCAGTTGGCGCACCAGTTCCGGCAGGGCTTCCTTCAGGTCGGCGACTAGGACATAGTCGGCGATTTTATTCATGAAAGCATTTTCATCGTTGTTTACAGAGACGATCACCTGGGCTTCACGTACGCCTACGGTGAACTGGACCTGTCCGGATACCCCCAGGATCAAAGCCAGAGCCGGTTTGCATATCTTACCTGACAAGCCGATGATGCGCTCTTCGGGATACCATTTCTTGTCGGTGGCTACAGGTTTTGAGCAGCCTATCTCTGCCTTGAGCGCCTGAGCCACTTGCTCCACCAGGGCCAGGTCAGATTGGTCCTCCACCCCCTGGCCTACGACGACCAGGCGTTCTGCAGCCTGCAGGTCTACCGTGTCCCCTGCTTTGCTGCGGGTCTCCACCAGCTTGACCGCAGAAGCAGGTACGTTTATTTTTACTGCCTCGATACTGCCGGTTGCAGTTGGAGCTATCGGGGCAAAAGCCCGGGGCGAAACGGCAACGACCTGAGCAGGAGTCTTGATCGCCTGAGTAGCCAGGGTCGCTCCGCCCAAAGAATTCCGGGTGAAGGCCAACTGGCCACCTTCCAGGCTGAAGCCCTTGACATCGGTCAGACAACCCGCATGCATGGCCTCAGCTACCCTCCCCGCCAGTTCCTTGCCCCGTCGGTCCGAAGAAAGCAACACCATGGAAAGGTCTTTTTGCCCTGCTGTCTGTGCCACTGCTTGAGCGCAACCCGCTGTATCGAATGAGGACATCCCGGGTTCATCGACGCTTAGGACCGCGAGGCCATGATTCGACAGTTTCTCAGCCTGGGGGCCGTTGTTGATTACCAGGGCGTATACCGGCCCTGAATCCATCTCCAGGGCTGCAGTTGCCAGCTCCAGCACCAACGCTGGATTTTCACTGAATATCAATGTGCCTGCCATGTTATCTACCTCCCCCAAAACCCTCATCAGCCAAAGCCTTGACCAGGTCACTGATGGTTTTCACCGATATTTGCCGGCGCTCCATCTCCGGAGCCAGATTGCTGATTGTCTCAACCTGAGCGGCAGGGATGGCGACGCCTAACTCATTGGCTGCCAGTACTTCTTTGGGTTTCTTGCCTGCTTTAAGGATCTGAGTCACAGAGGGGATGCGGGCCGTATTTATGTCTGAAGACACCATGATTACGGCCGGCAATGCCACTTCCAGGTCCTGTTCGCAGTCCTCCAGGGAGCGGGTAACCCGAGCCGTACTGCCCTCTATCTCGATCCGGTTCACGTAACCTACCTGCGGTAAACCCAATATTTGAGCTACTCTGGAACCTACCTGGGAGGAATAATTGTCACCGCTGCCTTCTCCGAAAAGGATCAGGCCCACTGAATCTATCTTAGTGATGAGCGCTGCCAGCAGCTGTGCACTCTGGCTGCTTTCCAATTCCCCATCCCAGACCACCAGGCGTGCTTCATCGCCCCCGGCTGCCAGGGCTTCCTTGAAGGTGTCCTCCACCTCACTGGAGCCGACTCCTACCACGATCACCTGGCTATCGGTTTTTTCTTTAATCTGCACTGCTGCTTCCAGCGCATTCTTATCGATATTCCCTAAAGTCCTGGGGACATCATCCGTAACCGGCTTGCGGTTGCGTATACGGATCTGTTGGATATCAGGTATCTCTTTCATCGCGACGACAATGTTCATGACTATGCTCCTTCCTTTTTTCTGGCGGCCCCTTTGCTGCTCTCACCCAGCCATTTCACAGGGTCTACCGTAAAATATCGCCCGCCAGGATCACCTGCTGCATATGGATGACTCCCTCGACTTGCGGCCCCATGGCAGCATCCCGATAAATCCTGGTTATTTCGTAATCCTCCATCAAACCATAAGATCCGTGGACATCCATGGAAATCCGGGTGGCTTCCTGGGCATTGCGGGCTATCACCCATTTGGCTAAGGCGGCTTCCTTGGCGAACTCCCTGTAGTTCTTGGTGTTGTTGGCTAAAAATCCGAGGCGGTAGGCCAACCAGCGGGACGACTCATAGATGCCGGCGATCTCAGCCACCTTCATCTGGATAGCCTGGAATTTGGCTATTGGCTGTCCCCGGTGGGTCTTCTCCTTGGCGTATTTAACCGCCAGTTCGAATGCAGCCAGGGTGGTGCCCAAAGCTACCGAGTTCATGCCTATCTTGCCAAAAGCTATGCCGTACTGCAGTATTGGATAGCCATCCCCAATCTTGCCCAGCACATTCTCCACCGGCACCTGAACATCTTTGAGGTAGATATCCACCAGGTCCCCGCCGTGCCAGCCGAGCTTGGACCAGGGTTTGGAAACCGAATAGCCGGGGCAGTGTTTTTCTACGACGAAAGCTGTGGGCTGACCGCTCTCCGCTTCGATGGCGAATAATACCAGCGGGCCTTTGTAACTGGCATTGGTTATAAAGCGTTTGGTGCCGTTGAGAACAAAATGGTCTCCCCCCCGCACTGCGGAGGTGGTGAGTTGCTTGGGATCAGATCCGGTGCCGGGCTCGGTGAAGGCAAAGGAGGCTATGTGCTCACCTTTAGCCGCTTGGGGCACAAACTTGGCCTTCTGCTCATCAGTGCCGAAGTTGACCAGGGCTCCTAACCCCAGGTTATGTGCCGATATGATCATTGCCGGCCCGCTGGACACCCGGGCAATCTGTTCCATGGCCAGAACGTAGGGGACATAGCCTGCACCAGCTCCACCGAACTCTTCCGGCACCGTCATCCCAAACAGGTCCAGTTCCGCCAGGCCAGCCATGATGTCATCAGGAACGCGGTTGTCTTTTTCGATCTGGTCTGCCACTGGCAGGATAGCCTGCTCGGCATAGTCCCGGGCCATCTTCTGGATCAGGATTTCCTCTTTACTCAAATTGAAATCCATCTGTCCTCTCTCCTCTCCTCAATAGAAATGCGCCCTCAATCAGGCAGATCAAACGTAGAATATCTCCTCTGCCACTTCGATGCAAGTATCATCGGCGTTTTTACATACTTCCAGGAATGCAGCCAGATCGGGCATTATGTTCTTGATATAAAAACGGGCGGAAGCTACTTTTCCAGCGTAGAATGTGTAGTCGAAATTATCCTTGCCGATTTCGTCGATCTTCTTCTGGGCAATCAAGGCCATCTCCAGCAGGAGTTTGCCCGCCCATATTTTGCCGGTAGCGTGCAGCACCCGGGTGGCATAAGTCTGGGCCATCCCCGGGGTGGCGAACAGCCCCGTCATCACTTTGAGTGCTTCATTATAGTTCCTCATGGCTTCGTTATAGATAGCGAATTCCGTTTCGAGTCCAGCCGCATCTTTATTAGCGGCTACAAAATCAATTATGTGCTTCATCCAGGCGGCAAAGATTTCGCCTTTTTTCA
>JAAZOA010000175.1 GCA_012798055.1 Syntrophomonadaceae bacterium
TGCGGCACACTTATCTCAACCTGGTCTGCCTCATCATCACCCCGGGCTATCTGCTCTGGCTGTACCTGTATTGTTTCGAGAACAACCACCATTTCCCTTTATATATCACCCTTTTCCCGGCCTGGCTGATTTTTTACTACGCGGGCCTGAAGCTGCGGAGCTTCAAAATGGAGGCCCGACCGAAATCCTCCGGCAGCGATCTCTTCAATGCCGGATTGCTGGCGGCGGCCGCCCTGCTCCTGAGCTGCATCGAGTGCTACTACCTGCTGGCCGTGGGCCAGTGCACCGTCTTGGCCGTATCCCAGGTGAAGGTATCCTCCTTTCTCTATGCGGCTGCGGTCATCCATTATTTCTTCGTCATCAGGCGCTATAACCCGGGTGCCCCGCCTCTCCTGGTGAAGCTCGGCGACTACTCCTTCGGGATCTTTTTCATCCACCCTTTCTTCCTGATCGTGATCGACAAGGTCCTGAGCTGGTTCCCCCTCTTCTGCAGGTGCCTGATCGGGATACACCTGATCCAGCTGGCGGGGGCCCTGTTCTTGAGCTACTATGCGGTGGTGATAGCCCGCAGGATCCTGGGGGAAAGACTGGCCAGCCGGTGGTTGGGCTTCTAACCGAAATTTTTCCCGCTGCCAGTCCGGACTCAGGATGAACCGTGGAGAGCTAGGACCCTAAAATCATAAGATTTGTGCAGGGATATAAATATCCCGGCTGTTTTCGGGGGAAAAAAAGACCGATTAGGGAGGATTCGACAGGATTCTCCCTTTTTCGATTCCTAAAAAAAATAGCAATATATTGGAATTGGTCGCGTTAGTTTGCTAGAATAATAACCATGAAAAAAGCCCATGGGCTGTCAGGATAGGGGGGAGCATTTCCGCAGACGCGAAGCAACTCAGGTAAAGGAGGTACATATATTGTTTAAGGCGAGAAAATGTTGCGTATGGTGGGTAGGCCTGCTGGTCCTGGCCCTGGCGGTGGGCCTGCAGGCGACCCCAGTACAAGCGGCTTTCCTGCCCAGTGATATCAGCGGCCACTGGGCAGGCAGCCAGATAGCTGATCTGGTGGAGCAGGGGGTCGTCAGCGGAAATCCGGACGGGACCTTCGCCCCCGATCGGACCATTACCAGGGCCGAGTACATGGTAATGCTCAACCGGGCCTTCGGATTCATGGATGCTGCTGAAATCAGATTCAGTGATGTGGACCAGAATGACTGGTACGCCCCGGAAATAGCCAAAGCCATGGCAGCGGGCTACTTGAGCGGCTACGGCGACGGAACCGTCCGCCCCAATACCCTGATATCCAGACAGGAGATGGCGGTGATGCTGGCCCGGGCCATGAACCTGACTTTATCCGGTACAGCTGAACTGGAGCGTTTCAAAGACTTCGGGACTATTCCCGATTGGAGCGCTGCGGCCTGTGCCGCCCTGGTGGGGCAAGGATTTATGAGCGGATACCCGGACGGGAGCTTTGCGGCCCTGGACCCCTGCAGCCGGGCCATGGCGGCAGTCACGGTCGACAAGTGTCTGAGCCAGCGTACCATTGCCTATAATACGGCGGGGACCTATGGGCCGGAAACCGGCAGCCAAATCCTGAAAGGGAATGCGGTGGTCAATGCCGGGCCCCTCACCCTGCGCAACCTGGTCATAGAGGGGAACCTCATCATCGCCGGGGGCACGGGCCAGGCTGACGTCTCCCTGCAGAACGTCACCGTCAAGGGGCGGGTCATTATTAACGGCGGGGAAGTGGGCTTGAACGGCGTCTTCAACGAAGTCTTCATGCAGGAGAACGACGGCGCGTTGACCTTCAGCGGCGAGGCCGCCTCCGTTATCGTCAATGCCCCCACCAGGGGAGCTTTCCTGGACTTCACCAGCGGCCATATAGGCAGAGTGACGGTGGCTGCCGGGACCCAGGGCACCAGGGTGAATGTAGCCAAGGGCATGGTCATAGACAATTTCTACTCCTACGCGGTCCTGGACGCCACCGGCAGCGGCACTGTCCATACCTCGTATATCTACGTCTCGGGGATCACCTCCACCCTTAGACCCGACAGAAGGGTCATCGCCGCCAATTGCCAGCCGCCCACCAATCCCGAAGTCCTTCCCGGTGGGGGAGGCGGCGGAGGCGGTGGTGGTGGCGGTTACACCGGACCCACCCTGGGAGCTATCTCCGTAGGGGGGATCAAGCCGGTAGAGACCGGGACCATGTCGGCCCCCTTCCTGCTGTTCGACGTGGATCCGGCCACCCTGTACACCACCGGCACTGCCGGCCTCAATACCGATGTGAGCTATGAGATCAGCTCCAGCAGAATACCCTTTTTCACCATCACCGGCACCGCCGGCCGGTCGGACAACCTGACGGCTATGGCCCTGTCCCTTCTGGGCACCACCCCCAATGGCGGCAGCGCCGCTGACGGTGGGGTCAGGGGGCAGACCCTGATCGATTTCTCCGATCTCACCATCACCCTGACCGCCGGCACGAAACAGACGGTGTATACGGTGAGATTTGTATAATCGCGCAGCTGCAGTTGCATCCATCCTTCCCTGCTAAAAATCCCCGGGGCCTGCGCCCCGGGGATTTAAAATTCCGCTGCAGGTATGGATTTTATGCCGCGGGTGACATATCATATATGAGGAGAGATGAAACAGCTATTCATGCTCTTGACATTGCATTGATCGATACAACTCTATAGCATAGGAGTACCGGATGGACACTGACCTGATCGATATTCATACTCATATACTGCCCGGCCTGGATGACGGCGCCCCGAGTTTGCAGAAGGCGGTGGAAATGGCCGCCATCGCTGCCCGGGACGGGATCAAGAGCCTGGTGGCCACTCCCCATGTCATGCGGGGCGCCTTCGAAAACAACCGGACCGACATCCTGAAGAAGGTCCAGGACCTGAA
>JAAZOA010000176.1 GCA_012798055.1 Syntrophomonadaceae bacterium
CCAATTCTTGCGCCCCCGATATCGATGACGGTTGACTCTTCTTTACCCTCGCGGCTGGCTAATTTGTAAGGCCTCATGATCGGGACAATTTTTTCCACTCCCGGCATCTGCTGCAATGCTCTGAGGTCGCTGACTGTGCGGTCGCCCACCGCTCCGATTACGATTCGCTTCACCCCGCGGATGATTTGAGTATTGAAACCCAATTGGTCAAGCCTTTGGTTCACAATCTCGATCTGTTCTTCCGTAGAATTCACATCCATAACCACTACCATGATCCATACCTCCCTAAAAATAATCAGACCCATAGCCAAAGTCACCGCAAGGGACGAAAGGCTATGGGCTTCCGTGGTACCACCCTAATTGATCCAAACCAGGATCCACTCATAAACAGGGTATGAGAATTATCCTGACCTTAAACAAAAAAGCTTTTCATCCCAAGGGACGAAAAGCTTGCGCTTATCCGCGTTACCACCCAATTTGACCTGCATTTCATCTGCAGATCCGCTCGTTGTTTAAGGTGCGGGAACCTAGATTCCGATACCCCCTTCCCATTAACGTAGGAAGTCTACGGCTCAGCCTACCATCCCGGCTAGGGACTTCAACCTGCAACTCGGGAGAGAACTTCGGTCAGTCATACTTTAAAAGCGCTTCCAGTCGGTGGCGCCTTCTCCCTGTAAAGCTGGATCTAACTTACTTTGCTCCGTCATCGTTTTTTATTCTATGAAGTTGCGTTGTCAGTATAACACAGCAGCCAGGGGACTGCCAAGTATAATCATGAGTTTTCTGAGCATTGGCCCAGCAGACTGGCGATTTGTGATTCTGGCACTTGGTCCACGATCCGGCACTGGCCCACAGTTGCCGGCAGGACGAGCTGAAGTCTGCCTCCCACCTGTTTCTTATCCCTGTACATCTGGGCGATTATTGCCTGGGGATCAAGGTTTTCAAATCTGGTTGGCAACCCCACCGCTTCAATTAACTGCTCGATCCGGGATACTTCGGACGCGGAAAGCAAACCCAAACTCTGGGACAGCCTGGCTGCACAGATTGTACCGATAGCCACTGCCTCACCATGGGTGTATCTTTCGTAAAGGGTCAGAGCCTCCAAGGCATGGCCGAAGGTGTGGCCCAGATTGAGCATAGCCCGGACACCTTTTTCGGTCTCATCCTGGGCAACTACCTGGGCTTTTATCTCACAGCACCGGGAAATGATGTACTGCAGGCAGTCTTTGTCCTGTGCCTTGATCCTGGCCAGGTTTTCCTCAAGATAAATGAAAAATTGCCGGTCCCATATGATCCCATATTTAATGACTTCAGCCAAGCCGGTCAGGTATTCTCTTTGCGGAAGGGTATCAAGAAAGTCCACTTCTACAAATACCAGGGAGGGCTGATGAAAAGCTCCTACTAAGTTTTTTCCCAGGGGAAGATTTACCCCGGTCTTACCACCCACGCTGCTGTCTACCTGCGCTAACAAGGTGGTCGGTATTTGTATATAAGGGATACCGCGCATGTAGGTGGCGGCTACAAAACCCGCCACATCACCTACAATGCCGCCTCCGAGAGCAAACACAGTAGACCCGCGATCCAGGCCATCAGTCACCATTTGTTCATATATAAGTGTACAGGTGGCCAAGTTCTTACAATCTTCGCCGCCTGGGATTATGGCTGGTTCAGCCTGGAATCCCGCCTGGCGGATCAACTCCAAAAACCGCATGCCGTACAGGCTGAAGACGTTTTTATCTGTAATCATGATGGCCGGCGACTTCCTGGAAATGGAAGTGAGGAAGTCGGGCATTCTATGCCACCAATTCTCGCCGACAAATATATCATAACTCCTTGGTCCCAGTTCAACGCGCACCATCAGCTCTCCTTTCAAAATAGAGTCACCCGGCTTATCCGGGAAATACCTGGGAAGAGACACCAGTCAGTATCTCCTGGAATCCTGGGAAAGAAATATCGATACATTCAGCGTCGCGCACCAGGGTCGTGCCGCTGGCAATCAGTCCCATCAGTGCACAAGCCATGGCGATGCGGTGATCATGATAGGAATCGCAAATCGCCCCAGTAAACCCAATTCCGCCAACAATGATCAAGCCGTCGCTGGTTTCCTGGATTTTAACCCCGAAGCGGGTCAATTCCTTAGCTACCGCCTGCAGACGGTTGCTTTCTTTGACTTTAAGCTCCGAGGCGTCCTTTATGGTGGTTTTACCGACGGCAGCGGCTGCAACCACCGCCAGTATCGGAATTTCATCGATCAAGCGGGGAATAAGACTCCCGCCTATGGAGATGCCTTTCAATCCCTGACTTTCAACCGTAACGTCCCCCATCAGTTCACCGGCACTTTCAGATGTATTGCTGATACTGATTTTTGCCCCCATTTCCAGCAGTACGTCTAACAAACCGGTACGGGTGGGATTCAGGCCTACACTTGTGACTGTTACTCTGGAGCCAGGAATGATGGCGCCGGCGGCTAAATAGAAAGCAGCCGACGAAATATCCCCGGGAACCAACACGGGTTGAGCCTGCAATGAACCGGATCTGACTGCCGAACTGAGACCATGGGTCTCGATCTTGGCTCCGAATGCTTTCAGCATCTTTTCGGTATGATCGCGGGAAAGAGCTGGCTCGCTTACAACCGTTTCGCCCCGGGCAAATAATCCTGCCAGGAGCAGCGCTGA
>JAAZOA010000177.1 GCA_012798055.1 Syntrophomonadaceae bacterium
ATATATGCAGGTGATTAGGCATGAGACAGTAAGCATATATTTGGAAGCCGCACTGCTTTTTATACCTGCCTAATGTATATATGAACCTCGAATACTCATCTTCGGTTGTGAAAATAATCTGCCGGTTTATGCCCCGCATTATGATATGGTATATTTCGCTGGCACTCCTGATTCGCGATTTCCTTGGCAATATTTCCCACCTCCCAGTTCAGCATACCGAATCCTGAGTCTGATGTCAATAAATACCATTTCGTTCGTGTGTCGCGGGGACGGAGTTGTTGACCCAAGCTTTGTCAAGGATGGGAAATCAGTTGTCAACAACTCCGTCCCCGTGACATTAATCTTGGGAGCCGCCGAGGGTGAGGCCTTCGATGAACCATCGCTGGATGAACATGAAGAAGATCAGGGTGGGGATGATCATGACCACTGCGGCAGCGGTGAGGAGGGTGAAATCGGTGCCATGATTACCGATCAGGGTCTGCACCCCTATAGCAACGGTACGGCTGGGATTGGAACTGATCAGGATGCTGGCAAACATGTACTCGTTCCAACCGAGGATGAATGAATAAGTCAAAACCGTAGCCAAACCCGGCAGGCATACCGGCAGGACTACCCGCCACAGGCACTGCCAGTAGGTGCAGCCATCCACCAGGGCTGCATCCACCAGGGTGCGGGATATGGACTCGAAGTAGTTCTTGAGCATCCAGATGCCAAAAGGCAGGATAAAGGCCAGATAGGTAAGCACCAGGGCGAATTTGGTATCCAGCAATCCCAAGCGGTAACACATCAAGAATAATGGTACTACCAACAGAATTTGCGGAAACAGGTAAACAAATAGGGTGAATCCCTGGAATATCCGCTTGCCCTTGAACCTAAGCCAAACCAGGGCATATGCCGCCAGGGATGAAACCAGCAGAGAGATGGCGGCGGTAAGGGAAGCCACCAGTAGGCTGTTCCACAGATAGACCTCAAATCGCATCAGCCTGAACAGGCGGGCGTAGTTGTCGAAGGTAAATGTTTGCGGCAGCAGTGTGGGTACGGCAGTAGCTATTTCCGCCCGGGTCTTGAAGGATGTAAAGATGACCACCAACAATGGGAGCCATACTATGAAGGCCAGGCCAATCAGGAGCAGCATCTTTAGGCTATGATGCATATAGCTGCTTCTGTGCTTATCATGCCGACTTGTACTTGCCAGCTTGGTATCCAGGCTCTTGTCATGTTTTTTCATCATATCTATCACCGTATCTGACCAGCATAAAACTGCACACAATCAATACCACCAGCATTAAAAACATTGAGGTGGCCACGGCGCAGGCATAGCCGGTCTTTTTGAACTCGAAGGCTAGTTTGTATATGTACAGGCTGAGAGTCAGGGTGGCGTTGCCAGGCCCCCCTTTAGTCATCAACCAGATGATATCGAATGATGCGATCTCCCAAACCAGCTGCAGAATGGTCACCATTATGAAGGTCGATTTCAAGGCTGGCAAGGTTATGTTGGTGAACATCTGCCAGCGGTTAGCCCCATCGATCCGGGCAGCTTCATAGATGTTAGGATTGATGGATTTCAGGGCGGCTGCAAATACCAGCATCACAAAAGCGTAGGAAAACCAAACTTCAGGTAGGATAATCCCTCCCCAAACCAACTCCTGGCGAGCCAGGGGATTGACCGCCGTCTCCAGCAGCTGCCATTTGAGCATGAGGTAATTGATAAGACCATAGGTGTCATTGTACAGCCACCGAAAGGCGAAAGCCACCACCACCGAAGGCAGGATCCAGGGTATGAAGAATATGACACGGAAAATTGGGTTGTGGTTGCCGGCTGAATTCAAGAGCAACGCCAGGCCAAATCCAACCAGCGTGTCGAATACGATCACATAGACTGCAAATTTAAGGGAATTGGCCAACGCCTTGATGAAAAGCGGGTCATGCAGTATGGTGACAAAATTTTGCAGGCCGACATACCCATAATTAGCATAGGTGAAAAAACGATTGGTGAAGCTCATGGATATCCCGTAAGAAATGGGATAAATCAGGACAAAAACCAGTGCCAGGATAGCCGGCAGCAAAAACCAAAATGCAGTTTGTCTGAATAAACCCCTGCCCAGGCGTTTACTATCCACAGCTACACCCCACTCCAAAACCGGCCGTAACATTGCTACCTATTCTGATTGTATCAAAGATCCAGTACAGGTCAGCCATCCAGCCGACCTGTACCTTCTGCCTCCATCATATATTTATTGTATCGACTACCAATTACGATCACCTATAACTATTTCTTGGCATTGGCTTCCTGAATGGTCTTTTCAACATTTTCCTGCAATATCTTCAGAGCTTCCTGAGGTGGTTTCTTATTAATAGTCACGTTCACCATCGCCTCAGTGAAAATGGGATCACACATATAAGCGCCCAGGATGATGTCATGCCCCCATCCCAGCGTGATCTGGGTGGGCGACTGTTCCTGCATAGCTTTGTACCATTCCAGCTTGGTCAGTTCCGGATCATTGGTGATGCTGACAAACGGTGATACATTGCCGGAGATCAGAGCCCACTCCTTGCTGAGTTCTGGTTTCGACATGTATTCTATGAAGCTCTTGGCTTCGTCGGGATGTTTGGCGTTCTTGAAAATGAAGAATCCCCCGGTTCCCGACCAGCTGCCGGAGTGGCCGGAAGGGCCGTCAGGCAATTTGGCAAAGCCGATGTTTTGAATTTGGTCGGGGAACATGCTGGGTAAGAGGGTCCCATAGCCACCCCAGGTTACCGCCATGGCCACTTTACCGGTTCCTATGGCATTGGCCGGATCGCTGTGTTCCCAGGTAAGGGTGCTTTCGGGTACCACTTTCAATTTGTTGTACAACAAATCGACCAGTTCCAGGGCTTTCAGGTTTTCCGGGCTGTTCAGGGCCACTTTGCCGTCTTTATCGATCATTACCCCTCCGGCTGCAGCCATTAAGCCGGTCAGTATCTGGCTAGACTGATAGTCGTCGCCAGTGAAGAAACCGAATCCGTACACCCCATTTTTAGTCGTAGCCTTGGCTATCTCCACCAACTCATCCCAGTTCTTGGGTGGATTATCGTATCCGGCCGCTTTGAGCAGATCTTTTCTGTACAATAGCACCATGGATGCGTCACCGTGAGGAACTCCATACCACTCCCCGCCAGCTTTGTAGTCCAGCATGCCTTCATTGAAGGCCGCGTCCCCGCCCAATTTGTTGACGAGGTCGGTCACCGGCAGGACTTTGCCCTGTAATGCATAATCAACTGCTGTGATGGGACAATCATAGCCTATGTCCGGGGTCGCTCCAGTCTCCAGTGCCTGCTCCCATTTGGTGTAGACATTATCCCAACTCTCCACGCTGAACTCAACTTTAATGTTGGGATTTGCCGCCTGGAAAGCCTCAATCTGGGTATTCCAGAAAGCCATTTCCTTGTCGGTATCATAGCCGTATGGAGGATAGGAAAAATAAATAGTAACCGGTTCGACCGGCTTTTTGCTCCCGAACATCTGGCAGCCGACACTGGTTACTACCAGCATCAGGACCATCATAATTGTAAGTATGATTTTACTTCTCTTCATCACAAGCGCACCCCTTTCAATGAATAATGAACTAAATCCCTTTAAGCTGAACCCTTAATCACCACCTTCATGCCTGCTTTTGCGCACCGGGGACTAGCCCAAATTCAAGCCCGTATCCCGGTCGAATATATGTATGTGATCGGGGGGCAAATAAATGTCCACCCTTCCGTCGGCTGAAACCGAGTAATCCCCATGGGTCTTGACGATAATCGGCATCTCGCCCAACATAAGGTGGAGATGTTTTTCCGCCCCCATTTTTTCGATCATGTCGAGCTTGGCGGTCAGCACGTTGACCTCTCCTGTCCCTTCATCCAGGCGAATGTGTTCTGGTCTTATGCCGACAATTGCGTTTTTCCCGTTTCCTTTCCCAGCTTCAACTGGTATATCCGGTTTAAGACTGAGATTATAGTTAAGGTCCGCAAACTGAGCCACGAGTTTGCCTCCTAAGCGTTTCAGCATTGCAGGCAGGAAGTTCATGGGTGGTGTGCCTATGAATTCGGCTACAAATTGGTTGACTGGCTGGTTGTATATCTCCTCCGGGGTGCCGACCTGCTGGATATAGCCCTTCTTCATGACTACAATCCGCTCCCCCAGGGTCATGGCCTCCATCTGGTCGTGGGTCACATAGATGAAAGTGGTTTGTATTCGCCGGTGCAGTCTCATAATTTCCGAACGCATGCTGTTTCTGAGCCTTGCGTCCAAATTCGACAAGGGTTCATCCATCAGGAAAACGGACGGATCACGCACCAAAGCCCTGCCAATCGCGACCCGCTGCCGCTCGCCGCCCGATAGTTGAGCCGGCTTACGCCTCAGGTAGTTCTCTATATTGAGCATTTGGGCCACTGCCTCAACCTTCTCCTTGATAACTGCTTTGTCGACATTATGCACCTTGAGGCCGAAGGCCAGATTATCATAAACGTTCATATTGGGATAGAGGGCGTAATTCTGAAAAACCATAGCGATATTGCGGTCACGGGGAGGCAGGTCGTTTACCCGCCCGTCGTCGATAAAAATGTCCCCGGTATTGATCTCTTCCAGCCCGGCTATCAAACGCAAAACCGTAGACTTTCCGCAGCCTGAAGGACCTACAATCACCAGGAATTCGCGATCTCTTATCTCCAGATTGAAGTCGACCACGGCGGCCTGCTCGCGGTAATACTTGCTGAGATTTCTTAGTACGACTTTTGCCATGCGATAAACCTTCCCGCGGGATATGATTGCTATAAGCCAGCCGCCTGTTTACGCTGAAGGGGCATAAGCATCTCTACGAAAGCCTCGATCCTGACCTGTAGCCAACTACGATCAGTTTCGGAATAATCAGTTTCGATCTGCAGGAATGGAATCCCGACCTCATCCTGGATAAACCTACCCAGGGAATAGGATTCGATGTTGAAGGGATGGCAGGCCTGCCAGGTGAGGTCAACGACCCCATCCACCTGATACTCATCTGCCAGCTGAGCCAAAAGTTCAAACCGGAGACGGTTAGGGGTCATACAGGGGCAGGCGATCTTGAGTGTAGCCCGGGCTAGTGCTACCATGGGTTCCTCATCTTCTTCCACTATATTGACGGTCTTCAATCCCCCGCAGTTCTCCATGGCTACCACCCAAGCCGACTCCTCGATGATCTCCAGGACTTTTTTGCAGGTAGTAGGGCACCCGGTCAGCAAAATCCTAGGACGGGGCTTTAGCCCGCCTCTCTTTTTAGCCCACTCGATTACCTGCTCCATGCGTTGGATGAAACTGGGCAAGTCTACTTCGAACCCGATGGGGTCCACGGCAATACTCGCTTCACATCCGCTTAGCAAGGGCACTTCGCCCTTGTTCAGTGCATATGTAGCGGTAATCAGCTCCCTGATCCTATTGTATTGTTTGATAGCATCCCTCAGGTTTTGATCGGCAATCTGGCTTCCCGTTTGATCTTCCAACAAAGCCCGCAGGCGGTAGAGTTCATCCACCCATATTTGCAGGGCTTGTTCTCCGTCTGCCGTCTGCGGCAAGCCCAATTGGTGAACTGGCTTGATCCGGCTCAATATTTCATACATTTTGCGTTTGCCTTCACACGTAGAATCGGCAACTAATAGATCTGAAAAATGGAAATAAGGGCAAGTATCGGATAAAGCCAAACCATAGCTGGATTTGACCAGAGGGCAGAAGTTGCGGGGCAGGTGTTGTTCAGCTACCAGGATTGCATCATTGGAAGATGCGCATAAGGCCACCGGTATCCCTCCAGCTGCGACGATAAGCTCCCTGGGGGTGAAGGCACAGTATACCCCTACCACCTTGGTTCCTTCGGCTTTTTTGACCATGGTACGGGCGAAAAGCTCCTGCTCTATCCTATCCATATAAGCATCATCGAGTTTCAATTATTATCCAGCTCCCGTCTGATTGGCTGTTTTTCCTCTGGGGGAAATATATCATATAAATGCTCATTTGTTAAATAACCAAAATTTATTTAACATCTCAATTTTCCCTCTGGCCTGAGCACACAAAAAACCCCAAGGCTTTTGCTTGGGGTTTAAACTTAAACGGTTTTGACGATTTATAATCTGCCTCG
Organism: Syntrophomonadaceae bacterium; assembly: GCA_012798055.1. GTDB lineage: Bacteria > Bacillota > Syntrophomonadia > Syntrophomonadales > Syntrophomonadaceae > PHAA01. Next base: position 6,129 of record JAAZOA010000177.1, read on the forward strand.
TTTGTAGCTTTGGCCATTGTTCAGGTTGTCACGGGAACCCTATCCGATATCTGGATTATATTCTCGGACTACACTGGCCATGGCCTGCAGATTTATTAGCGGAGTGCTCATACTCAGACCACACGCAGGGGCCAATACCTTGACGCCCTGGCTCAGACTGGCCCAAGCAGCTTTCTTGACCTGTTCCGGAGTGCCTTTTTCCAATAGATGGGTGCTAACATTGCCGACGATAATCTTATCTTCCAGGGCTTCGCTAATGGCCCTGGCACTGGTAGAGGAATCAATACTGAGAGCTGTGACATGGGTTTCGGCGAGCACCGCAAACAGGGAATCCAATTTGCCGCAGATATGAAGCATATGCCCTGCATAGCCCTGCCCACCTTCATCCAGGAGCAGGTTCAGGTAAGGCCCCGCAAAAGCTGCAAAATTCCGGGGACCAAGTATTTCACCGCTGGCGCTGGGGTCAGCTACTACCAAAATGTCAGCGCCGGCTGCTTGCAGGGAACGGGCATATTGGATCAGGTTGCTGGTTAAAAATTGTAGAAATCCGTGCACTTCATGGGCCTGGTTGTGCATGGCGCCGAAAAATTCCATGGCCTCCATCAGGGTAGCAGCCAGGCTGATCGGTCCGGTAAGGCTCACAATTATTGGCAGTCCTGATCCCGTTGAGGCCAGTTCTCTAACCGCCTGGATTATATTGGCCATGCGTCCTTGAGCGAAGTCAAATCCGGTCAGGTTCACCCACTCGCTAATTCTAAGCATCAGAGGTCTGATGATCCTGGGTTCACTGTAGAGAGTGCCCATTTCCACGTCTGCACCCAATGATTCCGCCTCAACGGTCATACAAAAAGGTATCCCGAGGTTCTCTATCCCGGTCAGTTCTGCTGCCCCCTTAGCCAATTCGGCCAATAAACCAGGGTCTCCATAGGCCAGTGGCCAGGTCAGGCCTGACTTCTCCAAGACTTCCGAGGTGACCATGTTCATCATTCCCCCTGGGCAAATAAAGGGAGGGCGGTCTATCGGGAGACCCTGCAGAGCTTTAACCAAACGATGTTTTGCATTCATATGATGCGCTCCATTACAGGTCTTTCAGCGGGGTCTGAGCCGCTTCCAGAGCAGTTTTCAGGTTTTCTATCGGAGTATCGCCGGTACAGTCACAGCCAAATGAAAACAGGTAGTTCGGAAAAATTTGCATGCTCCTCAATAACTGCAGAGTATGCTGCCGGACCCTCACCGAGTCCAGTTCTCGCAGCACATGGACTGGATCCAGATTGCCGATCACTACAATTTCCGGCGGCACTTGCACAGCTACCTGGGGCAGGTCCATAACCTGGTCAAGGCTTAGACCCTCAACCCCGCACTGAAGCATCTGGGGCAACAGATGGCCGGAATCTCCGCAGACATGCAGTATCCCCCAAACTCCAGGGGGAAGGCTGCTGAATATTTCCTGCAAGTGCGGGCTCACTATGGTTTTAAAACTCGGCGGCGCCAAGATCACAGCTGTAGGTTCACTGAGACACAGCAAGCGAACACCTGCCTCGGCAGCTGCTTGGACAAAACGTCGCACCACCTCGGTAGTGAAAGCCATTACCTCTTGCACAAAAAGCGGTGATCTTATAGTCGCCCTGGCCAATTCGGTAATCCCTATCAAATCAGCAGCTAAAGTGAAGGGGCCGGTCAAGGCCAAGGCCAGCGGTTTGGAGAATTGGGCCGCAATCATGGTCAAGGCTTTCAGGTAGGCGGGCATGTTTCCGGCATGGAATGGGTCAGGAATGCTCAGTTGGCGCAGTTGCTCTCCATGGCTCAGCAGCGGTTCACCCAGGCAGACAAAACCATCTGCCCTTGGTTTGATCTGCAGCGCCAGGGTTTCGGTGAATAAATTGCCATGATCAAGCGGGTATACGAAATCTGCGCTGAATTCGCGCTCCATATGCTCCACTAATTCCAGGTGACGTCGGGGACAGGCATAGATATCTTGAGCCTTTTCACCGGTTAAGCGCAGGGCGGTGTCTCCCATCCACGGCAAAACCAGCCTTCTATCCCGTTTCGCAATGTATTCATTGAGTTTCATCCCTTATTCCCCGAGGTCCAGCAGTCGGCTAACCAACTTCACGGCTCCGGCAGCATTGGCTGCATAACCATCTGCTCCGATCAGGTCGGCAAAGGCCCGGGACAGCGGCGCCCCACCCACGATAACGAAGCGTTTACGATCTTTACTGAGGTGAGTCAG
>JAAZOA010000178.1 GCA_012798055.1 Syntrophomonadaceae bacterium
AACCTCAACCTGCAGGGTATATTCTTGGCTGGGGTATTAATCGGTACCCTGGGTGCGGTAATGGATACCAGCATCTCGATAGCTTCCTCAATCCGGGAATTTGCAGAAATTCACAGCAATCCAACCCGCTATCATTTATGGCGAGCCGGGATGAATGTAGGCAAAGACGTTATGGGAATGATGTCCAGCACCCTTATCCTGGCGTATACTGGAGGAGCTCTGGCGCTGCTGCTTCTTTTGGTGGCTAACCATATTCCCGCTGTCAATATTATGAACTGGGATATGATCGTGAGTGAGATAATCCGGTCCATGGCCGGATCCATCGGATTGTGCTTGTCTATACCGGTAACGGCACTGGCTGCATCCCACTTGGTTGGTAAAAAGCCAGAAAAATAGAGGTTAATAATTGCCATAAAGTTGGGGAGGGGGATAGAGAGTTCGGCAATATTTCGTTGCGCCAAATAAAGCAACCTTACAACGACTGACCGGTCCAAGTAAGTTAATCAAGGCCGGTTATCCTGTATCCAGGCGAGAAGGTTGTTGACATATGTTTGTTATAAAATATAATGAAAAATATATGGGGCATATGTCCATAACCGACAGGGGGTGTAATGAAAATGCCACGAGGAGATAGAACCGGGCCACTGGGGCTAGGACCGCTAAGCGGAATGGGTTTGGGACTTTGCAGCCGCACCAATATTGTGAGAGGGGCGGCCGGTTTGGGATTGGGTCTGTTGCTGGCAAGGCGCCGACTGGGCTACCGAGCTTTACGTAGAGGGATCGGACTGGGAGTGGGATTGTGTCCAGGGTTGGGTTTAGGGCAAGGTTTTCGCAGATTTTTAAAAAGGGGACCGTTTCTATAATCAGCAGCCCGTTAAGCCTTAATAGTCACTATGGCAAGCATTAACAATCTGGTTCATCGATTGAGGAGGGATTTATGTGACAGATATGCAGGAATCAGGGAAAAATAGCTTCGATCTCATCGGAGAATCCCTAAATAGAATGTGGTTGTTATGGCAATCAAACCTGAGCACTTTATATAACCTGCAGGCACAGATGGAGAAAATGACCAGAACTCAGCTTGACCAGAATAGGGCTGGCCGGGAAGAATGGGCCAGAATGGTGTCGGAGTTAGGGCGCCAAACCCAACAGAACCAGGAACAGTTTCAGAAGATGCTTCAAGGTGCGGTAGAAAGCAGCTACCGTTACTTCAACCTATCAAGTTGAGCGAGACCTGCTTGTGTTCACGATAGATATAATGCGATCACTAGGTTAATTTAACAAGAGGAGAATTGATTATGCCCAGACCGAGAAAATGGAGAAAGGTGTGTTGCTTGCCAAGCAGCACCCGTTTTGGACCCCTCAACGGCCCTATCCATTCAGATTTATTTATAACCATGACGGTTGATGAATATGAAACCATTCGTTTGATTGATATGGAAGGCTTTACCCAGGAAGCCTGTGCTGCCCATATGCATATTGCACGCACCACCGTGCAGCGAATATACAATGATGCCCGGAAAAAGATGGCTGAATGTCTAGTGAACGGCAAAATCTTGAGGATCGAAGGCGGCGATTTCCAACTTTGTGACGGGCTCGAAGAGACATGTGGGTGCGGCGGTTGTTTGAAACACCGTATCGGAAGAGGAACTGCAGGGAAGAAAAGTAACTGGGGAGTGAGCTCGTTGAGCGTTTCAGAATCACGCGGACACCAAAAAAAGGATGGCTAATGATGATAAGGAAAATAGAGATGATAATTTGAATGCGCAGCCGGGCGGGCAGTCCAGGAAGTGTTCAGAAGACAATGAAAATACTTTTTCAAAAGGGCGCTGGCAGGCAGGTCACATTAGGTATAAAGCGATGAATGAATCCAAGCGGGTTTATGGTGCCGAAATGGTATCCTAAAATATATTTAATCAATAAAGGAGAATGCATGTGAGCGAGATTTGTGATCAGAATTGCAGTTCCTGCAGCGAAGAATGCGGGGAGAGAAGAGAACCGCCAACCAGTTTGATCGAAAAACCCCATGAACTGAGTCGTATCAAAAAGGTGTATGGTATTGTCAGCGGTAAGGGAGGGGTTGGTAAATCCCTGGTGACGTCGATGCTGGCAGTTGCAATGAACCGGCGCGGATTCAATTCCGCCATTTTAGATGCAGATATTACCGGGCCTTCTATACCCAAAGCCTTCGGCCTGAATTCCAGAGCTACGGCCAATACCATGGGCCTGTTGCCGATAAAAAGCCAAACCGGCATAGATATCATGTCAGTTAACCTGCTCCTGGAAAACGCTACCGATCCGGTGGTGTGGAGAGGGCCCATGCTGGCAGGTGCCGTGAAACAGTTTTGGACCGATGTTATATGGTACGATGTGGATTTCATGTTCATTGACATGCCGCCGGGGACTGCAGATGTTCCGCTTACCGTGTTTCAGTCAATCCCATTGAATGGGATCATTATCGTTACTTCGCCTCAGGACTTGGTTTCCATGGTTGTATCAAAAGCAGTTATTATGGCCAAGAAAATGAATGTCCCCGTAGTCGGCCTGGTGGAGAATATGGCCTACTTCAAGTGTCCGGACTGTGACAAGGAACACAAGATTTTCGGGGACAGCCAGATTGAAACCATTGCCTCACAGCACCAGTTGGAGGTATTGGCCCGGATACCAATTGATCCCAAATTGGCACTAGCCTGTGACCAGGGTAAAATCGAAGAATTCACCGATGTATGGCTGGAGGAGCTGGCTGATCTTTTACAGCAATCTGCCGCCAAGATGATAAAGATTGCCGTTGCCAGCGAAGATGACATGGTAGCTGACCATTTCGGCCATTGCCAAAATTTTAACATTTTCGAAGTAGCTGACGATAAGATTATTAAGAGCTTTTCTATCCCAAATCCCGGCCACATTCCCGGATTCCTGCCGCAGTTTCTGGACGAGCAGGGAGTGAATGTGATTATTTCAGGCGCTATGGGAAGCGGAGCGGTTGAACTATTCAATGAAAAGGGCATCGAAGTGGTGACGGGGGCTAGCGGCAGGGCAGAAGTTGCAGCAGGGAGCTATTTGAATGGGCTTTTGGTCTCCAGCGGCGTTATATGCCAAGAGCATCAACACCAGGGGGGATGTGGTCATTAAAATGGAATTATTTCACCAAATCTATAAACAGCCCACCAACCTGAAAGACATCAAATGGCAATCAAGGAAAGGAGTCAAAACAGTCAGTGAAAGCAGCGGTTGATCAAGAAAAATGTATGGGGTGTGGACTTTGTGTTGATATCTGTCCGGTTGAAGCCATTCAGATAGTAGACGAAAAAGCAGTGGTTGACGATAGTTGCATCGAGTGCGGTGCATGTATAGACGAATGTCCCACTGAGGCTATCACCCTGCAAGATTAGTTGGGGTCTTGTATATAACAATTGTTAGTATCTACCATAACAAGGAAAAATCTTCGGGAAAGCATGTCTTACCAGGTTCATAAATAATCCTCCTCTTCTATACCATCCAGCCAGTGGATGGTATCTTTTTTCAATAAATTTGACTGGGCTGGATTGGACTTTAAAAAGGGCAATCTTTTCCGGATCAAGGTGGGTGTTAAGATTAAAATATGGTAACAAGTGGGAATAGTTAGTGTCAATTGATGTTCGCAAAAACCATGGTAGCAAAGAGCTGAAGTCAAGCTACATTTAGTAGTTCTTCTTGGATTTGTTTTATGATTTCTGGTTTTATGTAACCGTGTCCAACGGTCCAGTCTTCACTAT
>JAAZOA010000179.1 GCA_012798055.1 Syntrophomonadaceae bacterium
CATGATCATCGCATCGATATCGAGTGCGCGTCCCTGGAAATTTATGAACAGGTTATCGAGGCCGATATCTGCACCAAACTGGCGGAATGGCTATGGAGGGAGTACCTGCAGCAGGTACTGGTCAGGGCAATCCTGGCGGGTCAGGGGCAAGCCCAGCCGCTCCAGCCGGTCCTCATCAGCCATGGGCCTGTCGATACGATCATGGTCCAACCCGATCATCATTCCGCGCTGAAAAAGGGAGCGGGTAGCCGGGAACGAAAAAAGCGCACTGCCCCTATTCGGGAAAATGCAGTGCCCATCATTGAACTGGAGGAAGGTCAGAAAAATGCAGTGGTAGCTGGTCAAGTCTGGAATAAAGAGATCACTACCTATAATGAAGGCAACCTGAGGGTCGACTACTGGCTGTCGGATGGCAGTGACAGCGTAGTTGTTAGAGCATTCTGGGAGCGCAGTGCTGATGACAAGATAGAAATCGGCGATCACATCAAGGTCAAAGGCAGCTATCATGTGGCAAAAAATCTCAAAGAACCTGCTCTCTACCTTTATAGTTACAACCCGCTGGACAAAGAGCCGCGCCAGGATAATTCTCCGCACAAGAGGATCGAACTGCATGCCCACACCAAGATGAGCTCCCTGGACGGGTTGACCGAAATAAAGGATTTGGTCAAACGTGCTGCTGAATGGGGGCATCCCGCCCTTGCCATTACCGATCATGCCTGCATACAGGCATTCCCCGTGGCGTATGCGGCATTGCAGGAAATCAACCGCAGCCGGACGGACGAACAGAAGCTGAAGTTGATATACGGGGTGGAGGCCTACCTGGTTGAGGAAGACAAAAAGGACCGCCCCTTCCATATCATTATCCTGGCCCGTAACCGTCAGGGATTGAAGAACCTATATCGCTTGGTCAGCAAGAGCTACCTGGACAACTTCTATCGCCAGCCCCGCATCCTGCGCCGGGACTTGGAAACCTATCGGGAAGGACTGTTGCTGGGGACTGCTTGTGAAGCAGGCGAGCTTTTCCAGGCTTTGCTGAGAGGCGAGGGCCCGGAAGTTCTGCAGCGGATAGCGGATTTTTACGACTATTTCGAAGTTCAGCCCCGGACCAATAATGCTTTCCTGCTGCGCAGAGGGGCAATCGCCACAGAAACTGAGCTGCTGGCGATCAACCGCCGGATAGTTGACTTGGGTCGCAGCATGGGCAAACCGGTGGTTGCCACCGGGGATGTGCATTTCCTGGATCCAGAAGATGAGAAATACCGCATGATCATGAAATCGGCCCTTGATTTTGAAGATGCCGAGGACTCTATGCCTCTCTATCTAAGGACCACGGAGGAAATGTTAGAAGAGTTCGCCTACCTTGGTCAGGCGGAAGCCCATCGCATAGTGGTGGATGACCCCGCCCGGGTAGCCCAGCAGATTGAACATTTGCAGCCAGTTCCCGACGGATTCTATCCCCCCAAGATACAAGGGGCTGAAGAGGAGATTACGGCTCTCACCTGGAGCAATGCACATGCTGTATACGGACCGGAGCTTCATCCCCTCGTGGAGGAACGCATAAAACGGGAGCTGGACTCCATCATAGGCCACGGTTATTCCGTACTCTACCTGGTGGCTCACAAGCTGGTCAAGAAATCAAATGAGGACGGCTACCTGGTCGGGTCCCGGGGATCGGTGGGGTCTTCTCTGGTTGCCTTCCTGACCGGGATCACCGAGGTTAACGCCCTTCCGCCCCACTATATATGCCGGGAATGCTACTATTTCGAGACCGTTGACAGCGATACCTTGGGTTGCGGCGCTGATTTGCCGGACAGGCTTTGTCCAAAATGTGGGGCGGCGCTGGCCAAGGACGGTTTCGATATCCCCTTCGAGACTTTCATGGGTTTCGAAGGGGATAAAGTCCCTGATATCGACCTTAATTTCTCTGGCGACTACCAGAGCCGGGCTCATCAATATGTAGAAGAGCTATTCGGGCGTGCCAACGTATTCAGGGCGGGCACGATTTCAACCATCGCTGATAAAACCGCGTTTGGCTTCGTCAAAAAATATGCCGAGAAAAAGGGCCTGGATATTAAGAATTCGGAAATGACTCGCCTGGCGCGAGGCATGACCGGAGTGCGCCGCACCACAGGCCAGCACCCGGGCGGATTGATAGTGGTTCCCCATGACAGCGACATTTTGGATTTTACCCCCTTGCAGCATCCTGCTGACAACAAGGAATCAGGGATCATCACCACCCATTTCGAGTACCACGCAATCGGGGACCAGTTAGTGAAACTCGATATTCTCGGTCATGATGATCCTACCGTAATCAAGGAATTAGAGGACCTCACCGGGGTCAAGGCCGCTTCCGTAAGCCTGTCAGACCCCGCGACTATGCAGCTGTTTTCAGGACTGGAACCATTGGGCGTGCGTCCGGAGGATATCGGCTCAACCGTTGGCACCCTGGGGATTCCCGAATTTGGGACCCATTTTGTCCGTGGAATGCTGGAGACCACCAGGCCCACTACATTTTCTGAACTGGTCAGAATAAGCGGGCTTTCGCACGGGACCGATGTCTGGCTAAACAATGCGCAGCAGCTGATCAGGGACCAGATAGCCAGCCTGAGCGAGGTCATCTGTACCAGAGACGATATCATGACCTATCTTATTTACAAACAGATGGATAAAAACAAGGCTTTCGACATTATGGAGAGGGTGCGCAAAGGCAAAGGGTTGAGTGCCCAGCAGGTGAAGCTGATGCAGACCATCCAGATCCCGGATTGGTATATCGGAGCCTGCCAGAAAATAAAGTATATGTTCCCCAAAGCCCATGCAGTGGCTTATGTGACCATGGCTTTCCGCATCGCCTGGTTTAAAATCAACTTTCCCTTAGCCTTCTACGCTAGCTTTTTTGGAGTCCGAGCTGAGGATTTCGAAGCTTCGACTATCCTGGCCGGATACGATGCGGTATGCAAGCGTATCAAAGAAATCGAAAAAATGGGGCTGTCTGCTCCCCAAAAAGAGCGAAAACTCATCACGATCCTGGAATTGGCGAGGGAAATGTATGCCCGGGGATATCACTTCAAACCGGTGGACATATACCGCTCTGACGCACATAAATTCATCATCGACGGTACTGGCCTGATCCTGCCATTTGCAGCTCTTCCCAATATTGGGGCGGCTGCAGCCCAAGGCATAATCCTTAGCCGCCGGGAGGGGCCTTACATATCGATTGAGGATTTCCAGAGCAGGACCCGCATGAATAAGAGCGTGATGGATATGTTGCGCCAGGAGCAATGTTTTATTGACCTGCCGGAAAAAAGTCAGATGAGCCTGTTTGCCTGATGGTAACTGGCAGATCACAATATACTGCGATTAACTTGAATAAAAACAAGTCCGTGTGATATACTTCTTATGTATCTTGCTAATAGTTTATTAGAAGAGTGGGTAACGGCCCACTCTTTCTATTGTAATATCCCGGTAATCCTGTAAAGTGGGGGAGTTTTGAATGAGCCGCCACCCGTTTCAAGCGCAGGTTAGAGAGACCATTGCCAGGAAACTAGATGAACATGGTATCGAACTCTACGATTTGGAATTCAAAAGGGAGCGTAATGGCCGCATCTTAAGGATATTTATCGATACCCCGGATGGTGTCGATACTGACACGTGTGTGCTGGCCACCCATACCGTCAAGGATTATGTAGATAATTTGCCTGATCTGGACTACGATTACCTGGAAGTCTCATCACCGGGAATTGACCGGATACTCAAACTGGACCAGGATCTAGACAGGTATATGGGGAACAGAGTAATGGTCAAAACCAGTCAACCTGTCGAGAGCAGGAGGAAAATTATCGGTATTTTGACCGCATCCCATCCTGAAAGCATAACTATCAAAGAGGAAGGGCAGCTAATCGTTGTCCCCAGGGAACTCATATCGATAATGAGGTTACATCCAGATATTTAAGGAGGAAATACTATGTCCCAAGAACTGATCCTAGCACTGAAAGAATTGGAGAAAGAGCGCGGTATACCCCAGCAAGCCCTGGTAGAGGCCATAAAATCAGCCTTGAATACCGCATATAAAAAGAATTTTGGCACGTCCCAGAATGTCAGCGTTGAACTAGATCAGGTCACCGGTCAGGTCCAGGTCTATGCCCAAAAAAGGGTGGTTGAGGAAGTCAAGGATCCTTGTATGGAAATCAGTTTGGCGGAAGCGCAAGCGGTTGATCCTGATGCCAGCCAGGACAGTATTATAAATGTGGAAGTGACCCCTTCGAATTTTGGGCGTATCGCTGCCCAGACTGCCAAACAGGTGGTAGTCCAGAAATTGCGCGAAGCGGAGCGCAGCCTTATTTATGAGGAGTTTTCCGAACGCGAGGGTGAAGTTGTAACCGGTGTCATCCAGAGGATCGAATCCAAGACAGTGATTGTCAACCTGGGCAGAACGGAAGGGATAATGCTGCCTTCGGATCAGATATTCTCTGAACGCTATGAGGTGGGCCATAGGGTCAAGGGTTATATATATGAGGTGAAGAATACCTCCAAGGGCCCCACCGTATTTATTTCCCGGACCCATCCCTATTTCCTTAAGCGACTGTTCGAACTGGAAGTCCCGGAGATTTATGAGGGCCTGGTGGAGATCAAGACTATTGCCCGTGAAGCTGGTTCTCGTTCCAAGATATCCGTATATTCAATGGATGATAAGATAGACCCGGTTGGGGCTTGTGTCGGTCCCCGGGGAATAAGGGTTCAGAATATCGTCAACGAGTTGAATGGAGAAAAAATCGATATTATCAAATACAATAAAGACCCCGAAAAATTTATTGCCAATTCGCTGAGTCCTTCCAAGGTTATCTCGGTGGAAATTGAGCCGGAAGGGAAAAAGGCCCGGGTAATTGTGCCTGATTATCAACTGTCGCTGGCAATCGGCAAAGAGGGCCAGAATGCCCGTTTGGCCGCCAAGCTCACAGGTTGGAA
>JAAZOA010000180.1 GCA_012798055.1 Syntrophomonadaceae bacterium
CCCTGATGGAGGGATTGGCCTGCGGCTGTGCCTGTATATCCACCGACTGCGATTATGGGCCCAATGAATTGATCCAGGACGGCTTGAACGGGCTGCTGATCCCGGTCGATGATGAGGCAGCCCTGGCAGCTGCCATGGAGCGACTGGCCCGGGACCCGGATTTCGCACAGACCCTGGCTAAGAACGCCCTGCAGATCAGGGAAACCCACTCCATGGAAAATATCGCCCAGAGATTTTATGACTATATAACCGCCACCGTGCGGCAGAACAGCAAGGGAAGGTAATGGCGATGCTATTATATATAACATTCCGTCTGGACGATATTTGTCCGCAGATGGATCGTGAAAAATTTCTTGCTTATCAAAGGCTTTTCGACCAATATGGAATCAAACCACTAATAGGCATAGTCCCCGATAATCAGGACGATTATCTGAAATGCCAGGCTGACGACCCCCACTTCTGGGATAACATGCGAAAATTGCAGTCCCAGGGTTGGGCCATCGCCCAACACGGATATCAGCATGTGTACTGCACCCAGGTCCAGGGTCTGATATGCCGCCGCCCCCTAAGTGAATTCGCGGGCCTGCCCTTGGATGAACAGCTGGAGAAGATAAGCCGGGGGAAAAAGATACTGGCGCAAGAAGGTTTGGATACCGATATCTTCATGGCTCCCGGTCATTCCTATGATGAGACGACCCTGGATGCCTTGCGCGAATGCGGCTTCAAGTATGTCACTGACGGGCTGTCCTCCTGGCCCTATATGCTGCGGGGGCTGAAATTTATCCCCTGCCGCAACATGAGCCCCTTGTTGCTCCCGGGCATAAATACCAAATGCATTCATGCCAATAGTTCGGACAGAAAGGAGTTCAAACGGATCCAGAAGGCCCTGACCAAGACCAGGTATACCCGCGATTTCCGGGAAGTACTGGGAGTGGGCTGCAGGAACACCTACCTCAGCCAAAAAGAAGAACGGCTTTATGAAGCGGCCCATAAATATGTCATAGTACCGCTCATCCTAGCCCGCCAAAGGATGTTCAGAAGGGCGCATGCCGGGTCATGATACTCGGAAGACCTGACAGAACCCAGTCGGATTCCAATCAAAGGAGCCGGTTATGAACGACAAATCAAGAACCAGAAATACGGTGCGAAATTTCTTTGTGGGATTCGGCGGTCAACTTTTCCAATACTCTCTTTCCTTTGCTACCCGTACCATTTTCATCATGCTGCTGTCGGTGGAATACCTGGGGGTAAGCGGTCTATTCACCAATATACTCGAGGTATTGTCCCTGGCAGAGATGGGGGTAGGCGGGGTTTTTGTATCGCTGCTCTACAAACCCCTGCACGACAATGACAGCCAGAAGTTGGCATCGCTGATGAAGGCCTACAAAAAGGCATACATGCTGATCGGCGGCGTGGTGGCGGTGGCCGGGATGGCGGTATTCCCTTTTTTGGATTTGTTGATCAAGGAGAAGAACATAGCGAACATTCCCCTGATATACCTGATGTTCCTGGCCGGCTCAGTTGCTACCTATTTTTTCAAATACAAGATCGACCTCTTGATAGCCGACCAGAAGTTATATATAAACACCATCTACACCCAGGTATTCATATTCATCCAGTACTCCGCCCAGATCCTGGTTCTCCTGCTTACCAGGAATTTCATCCTCTACCTGGCTATTCAGATAATATGCCCGATCGTCGGCAATCTGTTCCTGGTAGCCAGGATCAACCGGATGTACCCATTTTTGCGGGAGAAGAGCCTGCCTCTGGACCGGGAAAGCCTGGCGGATTTAAAACGCAAGGTAATGGCCGGTGTCTACCATTTGTTCGGGTACGTGATCGCTAATGGAACTGACAACATAATCATATCCGCTTTTCTGGGAGTTTACTGGGTAGGTATCTATTCGAATTACCTGCTGATCATAGGGGTCATATCAGCGTTTATCACCCTGACTTTTAACTCGGTTAATGCCAGCATCGGCAATCTAGTGGCGTCATCTGAGGGGATCAAGAGTTTCCGAGTATTTCAGAATGTGCAATATATAAATTTTATGCTGGTGGGCTTTTCTGCGGTCTGTTTCATGACCCTTTTCAATCCTTTTATAAGCCTTTGGATAGGTGAGCAGTACCTGCTCGACCAGAAGATCGTCATCCTGATAGTGATAATGTTCTATATTGGCCGCATGGGGATGCAGAAGTGCATCAATATCTTCAAGTTCTCCAGCGGTCTTTTCTACTATGACCGGTATTTCTCGCTCATAGAAGGATTGTTGAAACTGGCTGCCTCCATCTACCTGGTACAGCACTGGGGACTGGCCGGAGTATTTGCGGGTACCATTTTTTCGATATTAGCTACCAAAAGCTGGATAGAGGCCTATGTCGTATTCAAACGTCTGTTCCACCAGCCTCTTTACGAATATTTCGGCAAATACCTGCAATATGGCCTGGCCACGGTGGTGACCGGGTCCATAGTCTATTTCCTGGTTATGCGCATACCCCATCAGAGCTGGGCAGGATTTTTGGTGATGGCGGCAGCCTGTGGCCTTCTGACCATGGGGCTGTTTGTGCTTATGTTCTATAGAACCGAACAATTCAGGTTTTTCTATGCTTTTTTCATGGACGCATTAAAAAATGCCAGGCAGGGATTAGGGGGCGGCCGGATCGGCACCAGTGGTCAATAAGCGCCCTTTTCGGCTGGCAGGGGGGAGTGCCGGTGACACGATATATAATGCGCTTGGATGATGCTTCACCATACCGGGATATCCGGAACTGGGACAGGGTAGAAGCGCTGCTGGACCAGTTCGGGGTGCGTCCTATCGTGGGCATAATACCTGATAACCAGGACCAGTCCTTTCGCCGCTACGCAAGGGATGAGAAATTTTGGGACCGGGCCCAAAACTGGCAGGCCAAAGAGTGGGGCATAGCCATGCATGGTTACGACCACGTTTACATAAGCCATTGCAGCGGCATCAATCCCGTCAATGCCAGGTCTGAGTTTGCCGGTCTGCCCCTGGGCGAGCAGGAGGCGAAGATTGAAAAGGGGCTGGCTATTCTGACAGAGCATGGCCTTACACCCCGGGTTTTTTTCGCGCCGGCCCACACCTTCGACCATAATACCCTGCTGGCTCTTAAAAATAAGAGCGAGATCCGCATCATATCGGATACGGTCGCCACGGAAATATATTTCCGGGACGGATTTTATTTCATTCCCCAGCAGGCCGGAGCAGTACGTAAACTATGGCTGAAAACGGTCACCTTCTGCTATCACCCCGATACCATGAACGAGGCGGCTTTCGATGAACTGCAGCGATTCCTGCAAATGCATGCGAATAGGTTTGTGGCATTATCGGATCTGGTCCTCAAACCGCGAAGGATCAATTTATTGGACCGGGGACTCGCCTGGGCATATTTTAACCTGCGGGGTTATTTGAAGCCTCATAAAGACCAGAGAATGTAAGACCCGGATTAAGGCCGTGACAAAATCCTTGCTTTTTGGCAAATGTTGAAATATAATGTTTTCAAACTATTCTTCCACTGACTAAACACGATAAAGGCAAACCTGCCGAAAGACAGGGACGCAAAGCTACGGGCCTAAAGTCAGTTTGACCATGGCCGCCGGGTTGCCGAATAAGCGAGACAGTATATGTATAGTCCATGGGTGTATACTAGTCCCTATTCCGCAACACCGGGAAGGGGACTTTTTTCTTTGTAATCAACGAATTGGTGAAAAGCAGTTAGTTGATCTGGATACTCCTGAGATAGCAGCGTTTTAACCCGGGGGTGCGGTTGCAATGTTGAGGGCCTGCAGTAACCGGAAATGGGCCCGGCGGATTGATGATTGTGCGGCTCCTTATAACAGCACTTAGTCATAATTGGTAGCCCCGGATTTCACGATCCTCGACTGCGGAATCATTATTTATGCTGATTGTTCTGACCGAATCTCACTTGACCAACTGGATAGGAAAGATGATAAAGGCAAACCTGCCGAAAGACAGGGACGCAAAGCTACGGGCCTAAAGTATATTTGACCATGGCCGCCGGGTTGCCGATAATTTCGAGACTGTTTGTTTATCTGTAAAAGATAAGCCGGCTCCTATTTCGCACCCGCGGAATAGGATTTTTTTGTGGCCTTGAGGATACCCCCTGAAAAACAGCTGCCGGCTCGTATTCTATTACTATATATGCTGCAAAATTTCTTTTTAGGAGCATTCCTGTAGTCCTTAAAAACGGTCTTTGAAAAAAGAGACGCCAGTCTCTACAATGAAATTGTGCTTGATCCCCGACAGATAGGCACAAAACAAAGTAGAGGAGGCGTCCCTATATGAAAATTACACAAAACGAG
>JAAZOA010000181.1 GCA_012798055.1 Syntrophomonadaceae bacterium
GATGCCAACCTGCTAAGCAGGAAATATACTGCAAGGGAAACTGGCAGGAATAGAAATATATATTCGTAAGAATTGAACAGCACTATTCCTCGTCTCCTCGTGTCTTCATTAACCATAGGACTGGCCGATTAGAACAGATGATATCAAACCCGTGATTATTATACTTTTAATCAGGCGCCAGGGCAAGGCGCTATGTCCCAAGCGGGCGGGCTATTGGTTGAATTCCCCGTGAATTAATTGCTCTTTGGAAACCCAGCTATTATAATGAAAAAAGCGGACTGACCAGTCGGTCGGGAATATTGAAGGGAAATCGGGGAGGGTAACCAGTGTACAGGAAGATAAGCTTGGGGGCGATATTGATTTTGTTGATAGCCTTGGCACTCAGCGCCGGGGGCTGCGGTAAGCAGGAAGAAGCGGCCAGGGAGCCTGAAATAACGGTCAGTACGGCTGCCGTACAGATACAGGACCTGGCCAAGCGGGTCAGTTACTCAGGGATCCTGCGGGGTCAGAATGAAGTTTACATCACTCCCAAAGTCTCGGCGCGGGTCACAGCCATCCATGTGAAACCCGGTGACCGGGTCAGGACCGGACAGACCCTCATCACCCTGGACAATACCGATTATGTAGCGGGTGTGAAGCAGGCTGAAGCGGCCCTGCACTTGAATGAGCTGCAGGCGGAATCGGCCCGGGCGGATTATGAGCGGGCCCAGGCTCTGTACGAAGCTGGCGCCATATCCACCCAGCAGCTGGAACAATATAAACTTAAATACGATACCCTGGCAGCGGGGACTGCACAAGCCCAGGCCGCTCTGCTGGCCGCCCAAACCGCCATCGATCACTGTGTCATCACCTCGCCCATAAACGGAGGGGTGGGCAGCATAGGTTTGTCGCTGGGAGATAACGCCAATCCGGCTGCGCCGGCAGCCATCGTTAGCGACAGCACCTCCCTGGAAGTTGAGATAATGGTCAGTGAGACCGAAATCAGCTACGTTCAGCTGAACAGCCCGGTGGAGGTCTATGTCAAAGCCGCCCGGGAAGCCCCCTTCGCGGGGAAGGTAGCTACCATTGCCACCGTAGCCGATCCCAGCCAGCGCAATTACGCGGTCAAAGTCGTGCTGGACAATCCTGAAGGGCTAATCAAGTCAGGTATGTTCGCGGAGTTATACGTGGATACCCAACGCAAGAAGGATGTCCTGACCGTGCCGGTAGGAGCGGTTTTATCCAAAGGCGGCCGGGAGATAGTATTTGTAGTCGACCAGGACAGCCGGGCCCAGGAAACCGAAGTCAAGAGCGGGATCAAGAACGACCGTTATGTGGAGATACTCTCAGGCCTGCAGGCGGGCCAGCAGGTCATAGTCAAGGGTAATACCCTGGTGGGTGATGACAGCCTGGTGAAAGTGGTTGGAGGGGCCCAGCAATGAAGATCGTAGATTTTGCCGTCAAGCGGCCGGTGACCATGACCATATTGACCGCGGTTGTCCTAATCCTGGGGGGATTCACCTTTTCGCGCATGGTGGTGGACCTCTATCCGGAGATGTCATTCCCGGCTGCGGTGGTAATGGCCAATTACAGCGGGGCCGGCCCGGAAGAAGTTGAATCACGGGTCACCGAGGTGCTGGAAGGGGCCGTCAATACTGTGGGCGGGGTCCAGGAAGTCTATTCCATTTCCAGTTCCGGGTCCTCTATAGTGGTGGTCAGTTTTGACTGGGGCACGGATATGGACAATGCCATCATCGATATCCGCGAGAAGCTGGGGGTGGTGGAAAACTATCTCCCTG
This sequence comes from Syntrophomonadaceae bacterium, assembly GCA_012798055.1. Classification (GTDB taxonomy): domain Bacteria; phylum Bacillota; class Syntrophomonadia; order Syntrophomonadales; family Syntrophomonadaceae; genus PHAA01. Next base: position 1,779 of record JAAZOA010000181.1, read on the forward strand.
ACAGTGTGGACAAGCCCATGGTCTTGAAGATGGACCCCAACATGATGCCCATCATCCAGGTGGGCATCAGCGGCGAGAATATATCCCTCTCCCAGCTCCAGTCGGTAGCCGAGGACAAGATCAAGCCCCGCCTGGAACGCATCCCTGAGGTTGCCTCGGTGACCATTACAGGAGGTTTGGAGCGGGAAGTAAGGGTGGAAGTGGATCCGGTCAAGCTCCAGAATTACGGCTTGACCCTGGGGCAGGTCAACCAGGTCCTGATGATGGAAAACTTCAATTCCTCCAGCGGACAGGTGAAAGAGGGGCAGCGCCAGTATTACATCCGTTCCCTGCAGCAGTTCGAAACCCTGGACGACATCAGGGCCGTAGCTATCAGCACCGGCACTGGCGCTACGGTTCTCCTGCGGGACATCGCCACCGTGGTGGACAGCTATAAGGATGACACCCAGATCACCCGGGTCAACCTGGGCAGTGCGGTGGGCATCCATGTTATGAAGCAGAGCGGAGCCAATACGGTGGCCGCCTGCCAGGCGGTCAAGGACGAACTCAAGCAGCTGCAATCGGAGCTGGATGTAGGCTTGGATGTGGGAGTAGTCATGGACCAGTCGGTATATATCGAGCAATCCCTGGCCTCCACCCAGACCACCATCTGGGAGGGAGCCCTCCTGGCAGTACTGGTCTTATTCCTCTTCCTGCGCAATATGCGCAGCACCTTTATCGTGTTCACTGCCATACCCCTGTCCATTATAGCCACTTTTATCCTCATGTATTTCAACGGGGACACCCTCAACCTCATCACCTTAGGGGGATTGGCCCTGGGGGTCGGGCGCATGGTCGACGACTCCATAGTGGTATTCGAAAACATTTATCGCCACCGCAGTTTGGGGATGCCGGCCCTGGACGCGGCCCTGACCGGGGCTTCCGAGGTAGGCAGCGCGGTTATCGCGGCTACTCTGACCCTGATTGCGGTATTCCTGCCCATCATGTTTGTGGAGGGCTTGGCCAAGGTCATTTTCAAGCCTATGGCCCTGACTGTATCCTTTGCCATCTTCTGCTCGCTGCTGGTGGCTTTGACCATCGTCCCCCTCTTGTCTTCCCGTATCCTGACCGATGATTCGATGGCCAAACGGGATAGCGGCACCGGGCGCATAGCCCGTATTGCCCGGACCTTCGGCCACTGGATCGACAACCTGGGCGAGGTCTACACCAAAATAGTGGCCTGGGCCCTAGGGCATCGCAAGACGGTGAGTATCGTCACCACGGTTTTGCTGGTGGCATCGGTTGCGGCAACCCCTCTGGTGGGCGCAGAATTCATGCCGGCCATGGATTCCGGGGATATCGCCATCTCTGTCAAGACCGATAAGGGCAGCCAGCTGGAGAACACCGATGCGATAGTGGCCCAACTGGAGAACCAGCTCCACGAGATCCCCGAAGTAACCACTATCTTCAGTTCCATCGGCAGTTCAGCCAACATGTTCCTGTCCAGCGGGACCCAATATGACCAGGCGGCCATCAGCGTAAAACTGGTGGACCGGAGCGACCGGGACCGGGGCGTAGACCAGGTCGCAGAGGAGATCCGTACCAAGGCGGCCGAAATAGCCGGTGCGAAGATCAGCGTCACCCCCACCGACATGGCTTCACAGATGAGCGGGGGAGCGGATATCAATATCGAGGTCAAGGGCGATGACCTGCAGGTGCTCCGGGACCTGTCGGAACAGATCGTAGCCGTAGTCCGCAGTGTTCCCGGGACCAGGGAAGTGGAATCCTCCATAGCCGATGGCAATCCGGAAATCCAGGTCAAGGTCGACCGCCAGCGGGCGGCGACCTTCGGCCTAACCCCGGCCCAGGTGGCTGCGGAGATCAAGAACGCCATGCAGGGCACTGTGGCTACCCAATACCGGGTTGAAGGAACCGAAGTAGACGTGAGAGTGCGGTATGTGCCGGAAAAACACCGGGACCTGGAATACTTGAAGAACCTCACCCTGCGCAACAACGCCGGGGTGGGTGTGAAGCTTTCCCAGATCGCCAGTTTCCAGCTGGAGCAGGGCCCGACCCAGATCGACCGGGTCGACCAGGTGCGGCGAGCTACGGTTACCGGCAACCTCTTGAACCGGGACCTGCAGAGTGTGATCACCGACATACAGCAACAGATAAACCAGATCAACCTGCCAGCCGGGTATACGGTGGAATACACCGGGGCCAATGAAGACATGATCGAGAGCTTTTCCAGCCTGGGGATAGCCCTGCTGCTGGCAGTGATCCTGGTATATGCGGTTATGGCTATACAGTACGAGTCGTTTTTCAATCCCTTCATCATCATGTTCTCGGTGCCCACCGCCTTTATCGGCATCGTCTTCGGACTGCTGGTGACCGGGCGCACCTTCAGTGTGCCGTCGTTCATCGGCATGATCATGCTGGTAGGGATAGTGGTATCCAATGCCATCGTCATGGTGGATTACCTGGAGCGCCTGCGGCGCCGGGGCATGGAACGCGACGCGGCCATAGTCGAGGCCGGCAGGGTAAGGTTGCGGCCTATTCTTATGACCGCTTTTGCCACTATTTTGGCCATGGCTCCCCTGGCGATAGGTTTAGGTGAGGGGATCGAGGCCATGGCTCCCCTGGCCACCGTGGTTATCGGCGGGTTGCTGTTTTCCACTTTGATAACCCTGTTGTTGATCCCGGTGGTGTACAGCCTGTTCGATGACTGGCTGGAAAAAGCCCGCCGCTTTATCAGGCGCAAGTCTGCACCGGCAGCAGCAGCGGAAGGAGAGGTACAGTGAGCATGGCAAGCATGAAAGAAGGCAAACGGGAGCTTATCGTCAGAGCCGCAATCCAGACGTTTTCCCAGAAAGGCTATCACAAGGCCAGGATGGAGGAAATAGCGGTGGCGGCTGGGATCGGCAAAGGGACAATCTATGAGTATTTTGCCGGCAAGCTCCAGCTCCTGCAGGAGATCCTGGAGCAGAGTTTTAACCTCTACCACAACTGCCTGCAGGCTGACATAA
>JAAZOA010000182.1 GCA_012798055.1 Syntrophomonadaceae bacterium
CCCAGGCTGCCGATCTCTGCGGACACCTGCACCGCCAGTTCGCGGGTCGGGCAGATAACCAAACCCTGTAAACCCTGCCCGGGTCTGATTTGGTTCAACAGGGGCACTCCGAAAGCTGCTGTCTTCCCTGTTCCAGTCTTAGCTTGGCCCATTATGTCTCGTCCTGCCAAACCTGCAGGGATGGCTCGGACCTGTATAGGAGTAGGTCTCTCAAAACCTTTCTTGGCTATCATCTGCATTAAAACAGGTTTCAAGCCCATTTGATCAAAAGTTAAAGATGGGGTCTGCAAAAATATTTCCTCCTCATTTTCGTGAATAAATCCAATTGTGCCCAAGAGCTGCCCCCTGAGTCCCTTGAGCATAGCTAAAAGTCATGGCATGTTGGCTACAGGTCTGGTCAGCTGCCAGGCGCTAGTCCCGTAGAAAAAACAAACCATAGGTACCGGGTCCAACATGGGAACCAATCAAGGCCCCCACTTCGGAAACAAAAAAGTCCTGGCAGCCGAACCTCTCCTCCATCATTTGCCGGATCTGCTGTGCTCCCTCCAGATCCTTGGAATAAGCCAGCCCGACGGGTTGTTCCCGCAACCTGCTGGACCGCTGTTCTATGATGTCCAAAAGTCTCTTTTTGGCTTTTTTGATGCCATGAACCCTCTCCAGGGGCTCGATTTTGCCGTCAACAATCTGCAGGATCGGTTTAATACTAAGCAGGTCGCCGATCATAGCTGCCGCCGGATTGATGCGTCCGCCCCGTTTGAGCATTTCCAAATTTCCAACGATGAAGATGCTCTCCATGCGTTTGATCATCCCGTCGATCTCCCTTAATACCTCTTGCTTTTCTTTACCTGCAGCAATAGCGCGAGCCGCCTGCAAAACCATCAACCCTTGTCCCAGTGAAGCATTGCGGGAGTCGACAACGGTGATCCTCTCTCTGTTCACCAGGTCGCGGGCGATGGAGGCAGTCTGGCAGGTACCGCTTAGTTCGGATGAGAATGCGAGGTAGATCACGTCGTCATCTGTCTCTCGCATGACTCTGGAGAACTCGGTATGGAAATCGGCCAGATTAACCTGGGAAGTGGTCGGGATTATTCCCGGTTCTTCCAACAATCCGTAAAATTGGGAGGGGCTGATACTCAAGCGATCTTGATAGGTAACACCATTGATCAAGGTGGACATGTAAAAAGATCTGATCCCCAGTCCGTCAAGGATTTCTTTATCCAAATCACAGCCATTGTCCGTATAGAGGGTGATCTTTGCCATCGTGCTCAACTCCTGCAACCATATTTACCCTGAAAAAACCAATGAAACCCATCGTACCCAACACTAAGCATTTTACTATGTTCACAGGCAATAAACAAGGTAGACTTCACCATCGGCTCCTGGCTATACGACTGAGAGAAGCCCATGCATCTACATCTTGCCCATCCTCCCACATCCCATGTATACTTGACGGGCTGTATTGCCAAACTCTGGAGGGCTGCATTAAAATATAGACACTTGTGGCCTGGGATAAATATGCTGTCAACACGGGGCCGAAGATAAGGAGTGAAGATCGTGGGCTATGAAAAACTGGTATTCGGCAAAGCAGATGTGCATGCCTTGCTGCGGGAATACGGCAGTCCCCTTTATGTTTATGATGAAGAAATCTTGCGCGTTAGATGCCGCGAGATGCGTAACCTGATGAAATACCCGCATTTCCGGGTCAATTATTCCGCCAAAGCCAACACCAACGTTGAGCTGCTTAAGATAATCTGCTCTGAAGACCTGGATGTGGACGGTATGTCACCCGGGGAGATGTACCTGGAAATGAAGGCCGGTTTCACACCTGACCGGATCACTTTCATCGGCAACAATGTCTCCCGGCAGGAATTGCAGTTTGCCGTAGATCACGGAATTCTGGTCAGCGTGGATTCGTTGTCCCAGTTGAAACTGTTGGGGGAAGTCAATCGGGGCGGCACAGTATGCCTGCGGATAAATCCTGGTATAGGGGCCGGCCATCACGAGAAGGTGGTCACTGGTGGGAAAAAGGCGAAATTCGGCATCGCTGTCGAGGACCTGGCCCTGGCTCAGGAGATAGCCGCGGATTTCGATATGACCATCACCGGACTGAATCAACACATCGGTTCTCTATTCCTGGAGCCCGATGCTTACCTGTCGGCAGCCGCCTTTATACTGGATGTAGCCGCAGGACTTCCCACTGTTAAAATGGTGGATCTGGGGGGGGGCTTCGGTATCCCCTACCGGCATGGAACAGAACCGCGCCTGGACCTGGTCCTCTTGGGAGAACAACTTGACCGCCTGGTCAACGACTGGGTAGTTGATCACCGACCCATCACCATCCGCACTGAACCCGGGCGCTATGTAGTGGCTGAAAGCGGGGCCCTGCTGGGCACTGTAACCTCGGTGAAGGAAAATTACAATACATTTTTTGTTGGCACCGACCTGGGCTTCAACACCCTGGTCAGGCCGGTCATGTACGACAGCTATCACGAACTGAGTGTTGTTCCGCCCCAGGAGCGGCCCTACCAGGAATATGACAAACCCGTATTCATCGTAGGTAATATATGCGAAAGCGGCGATATCCTTGCCCATGACAGGGTTTTGCCGGTGTGCCGGGAGGGTGACGCAATAATAGTCCATGACGCCGGAGCCTACGGTTTTGCTATGGCCAGTACCTACAATTCACGTCCCCTGCCTGCTGAAGTCCTAATCCAGCTGGACGGTACGGCTCGCCTTATCCGCAGGGCTCAGACCCTAGAAGACCTGTGGCGCGAGTAGCCTCCCACTGATAAGCAGCCACATTGATGCCCGCCTTGGAAAGGCGGGCATTCTGTTCGGCAGCCCGGGAGAGTCCGGGCTTTACCCAGAAGCAGTTCTTAATAACGCTCCAGGTAGTTTTCTATATATTGGCGCACCTTGACTGCTGGTCGATAAATGCCGAAATGCCCTTCACATAAAATGTCAGCCTGGAGAGCTATCAATTTGGCCATGGATAGCCGCCACTTTTTGAGGTCAGAACCCCATTCCTGTTTGAAAGGCCCATGGATATCCTGCCCGAACAGTACCCTCCCTCCAGGACTATCAACGTATACCGCAATTCCTCCAGGAGTGTGGCCGGGAGTGTGCAGGCAGATCAGATTCAGGTTTCCTAAACTGATGCTTGCTTGATCCCCTTTTAGCACACAGTCGACCTTCACCTTTTGGTATTCTACCCCGTACCAAGCAGCGGCAGTAAGTTGGGGCAGTCCATCCTGGATGGCAGGTAATTCCATTTCGTGGGCAATCACCTGGGCTCCCAGGCGCTTCTTAAGCTCTTTTAGGCCACCGATATGGTCAATATGTCCATGGGTGACGATGATATATTTGATAGCCCTCGGGTCGAGTCCGCCCTGTTCCATATTTCTCATCAGCCTGTCCACACTGCGGCCTGCACCTGCATCGACCAGGGCGGAAGCCTGGTCCCCCTCCACTAAAGAAATACAGCAGTCATCTCCGTCGGACTGGCCGTTGCCGCCTATCTGGTAAATATGGGGGGATATTTCTATAATGCCTTTCATGATGCCTCCAATCCGCCGGCACCCATCCTTCGCTGCCGGCAAAATCCTGATTTTTTATTTTGCAGGATCTGGTCAACCTTTTATCACTGCCAGGGTCTCCAATTTCTTGACTGGTTTGACCAGATCCAGCTCATTGCGGATTACCTCATCGATATCTTTATAAGCCCAGCGCGCTTCATCGCTGGCATCTTTTTTATTGCGCTTGCCGAAAGCTATCCCCCTGGACTGCAGATCCTCCACCGTCTCCTGTACCGTAAACTGCTTCATAGCCTGGTGGCGCGACATCCTGCGCCCAGCTCCATGACTGCAGGACATGAAACTCTCCGGATTACCCAGCCCGGATACTATATATGAAGTGCTTCCCATAGCCCCAGGAATAATGCCCGGCTCCCCTGCTCGGGCGCTGATGGCTCCTTTGCGGTGTACCCAGACATCCTGGCCATAGTGGTTTTCTAAGGCTGCGTAATTATGGTGGGCGTTCACTTCCCCGCTGAATTCTATGGCCGGCAAAAGGCGGGTCAGTTCCCGCTTGACCACTTCCAGCATGGCCTGGCGATTTTCCCGAGCAAAGCGCAATGCCAGGTTCATCCACTTGATATAATCCTGCCCCTCTGGAGCAGAAATGGGCAAATAAGCCAGGTCATATTCGGGTGGGACCGATAAGGAATCACTCTGGTTCAGTTTTTTGGCCAGCTTATTGAAATACTCGCACACTTTGTATCCGAAATTCCGGCTGCCGGAATGCACCATCACGCAGAGCATGCCGGCTTCATCTCGTTGCAGTTCGATGAAGTGATTGCCGCTTCCCAGGGTTCCAACCTGGTAATACCCGTCTTCGATATTGGGAAGTTCGGTAAAATGCTGGCCCCTGAGTTTTTGAGCCCACTCGTCCTCCTCCATTGTCAGACAGGGCTTGGGTTTCTTGTGATGTTCGAAACCAGTTGGAACCGCCCGCATTATCTGACCCACCAGGTTGGAATATTCGGCAAAATCAAGTTGCCGGTGGTGGACGTTGGTTTCCACGAAAGCCATGCCGCAGCCTATATCAACGCCCACTGCATTGGGAATGATGTAATCCTGGGTCGCTATTACTCCACCGATGGGCATGCCATAGCCCTGGTGGGTGTCAGGCATCAAAGCCACCCATTTGTAAATGAACGGCAGATTGGCCAGATTCATGGCCTGCTGCAGGCATCCTGGCTCTACGTCTTCAAGGCTGGTGAGCCAGATCTTGATCGGCACTCTCTGCCGGGCCGGATCATATAGTTCGAACATATTCTCTCCTCCTTCAACGTTGGAGACGATGCGGCTCCGCCTATCCCTGGCAAGCATACAACCCTATAATCATATTTTCGCATAAAACCCGGGCTGGTTGCATTTGCTTTCCCGAATCCAATGGCTATCAATGAAGGAAAAACACCTGCAACTGTGGAATTATACCGAGAAACGCTCATCGCATCAGCCACTGGCGCATGGTAAAGGGGGAGATTTCCATTCCTTTGGTTTCGGATTTCACATATGCAGCAACCTTCGAAGCCTTGATCGAGAGCCCCTACATGGCTCTGGTCATCGTAGACAAACAAGGGCACATTACTCTGATGAACCAGACTTTCCTGGACGAACTGGAATTGACCTCTGAAGACGTAATGGGCAAACATATTTTGGAGATACTGCCGCATTCCCTGCTCCCGGAAGTTCTGGAGACAGGCCGGATCGATCAAGCTGACATCTGGCCTATCAAGGACCAGGACACCCTGGTGACCCGGGTCCCTATCATAAAGGACGGGGAGATAATCGGGGCTATTGGCCAGAGCCTCTCCTTGGACATGTCCGGAGCTAAAATCTTCATGAAACGCCTGCAGGAGAGGGAGAAAGAGTTCACCGCGCTGTTCGAAGCCATGGTGGAAAGCCCTTACATGCTTTACGTGGCAGTGGATAACAAGGGTTATATTACTGCCATGAACCAGACCTACCTCGACATCCTGGACATGAAAAAAGAAAATGTGATCGGCAAGTTCGTCCTCGATATAACCCCCAACTCGGGATTGATGGAAGTCTTAAAGACTGGTCAGATCGATAACGCTGACATATGGACGATCCGCGGTCATGACATGATCGTCACCCGTGTCCCCATCATCAAAGACGGTCAGATAGTCGGTGCCATAGCCAAAAGCCTGTTCATGGATATGTCTGTAGCCAAAGTTTTGATGCGTAAACTGCAGGAAACCGAGAAAGATTTCGAGACTATCTTGGAAGGCTTGATCGAAAGCCCTTATATGGTCTATGTCATCGTGGATAAAGACGGCAATATCACTACCATGAACCAGACTTACCTTGACATACTGGGTTTGAAAAAAGAAGAGGTCATCGGCCGCTATATCCTGGACGTAACCCCCAACTCGGAGTTGCCCGAAGTGCTGAAGACCGGCCGTATAGACAAAGCTGATATCTTTGTGATCAAAGGCCGTGATACCATAGTGACCCGCCTGCCGATCATCAAGAACGGAGAGATCGTTGGCGCAATCGGCAAGAGCCTTTTCCTGGACATGTCCGGGGCCAAGATCCTGGTCAAAAAGCTGCAGGAAACCGAACAGGAGCTGAGCGTATACAAAGATGAAGTGCGGCGTATCTATTCAGCCCAATGGCAATTTCCGGATTTGATAGGTCAACATCCTGATTTTTTAGCGATGAAAGCCATGGCCACTCACGTGGCCAAGACCAACAGCACCCTGCTCATTACCGGAGAAAGCGGCACCGGCAAAGAACTATTCGCCCAGGCTATCCATAATGCCAGTGAAAGGCAGTCCGGTCCTTTCATCCGGGTCAACTGCGCAGCGCTGCCTGACAACCTTTTGGAATCAGAATTGTTCGGCTATGAAGACGGCGCATTCACCGGTGCCCGCAAGGGCGGCAAACAGGGCAAATTCGAACTGGCCAAGGGAGGTACCATCTTCCTGGATGAAATAGGTGACATGCCCCTGTCCATGCAGACCAAGATCTTATCTGTCCTGCAGGAACGCACTATAGAGCGAATCGGCGGTACCGTCCCTACCCCGCTTAATGTCAGGGTCATAGCAGCCAGCAACCGTCCCCTGGAAGACATGATCAAGAAGGGCAATTTCCGAGAGGACCTCTACTATCGCTTGAATGTGGTCCGCTTGGAGCTGCCACCTTTGCGCAGGCGTAAATGCGATATCCCTTTGATCGCAGCTTCAATGATAGCCCGGATCAATGAACGCTTGAACACCTCAGTAAAAGGGATATCTGAAGATGCCCGCATCATGCTGCAGAACTATTCCTGGCCCGGCAATGTCCGCGAGCTGGA
>JAAZOA010000183.1 GCA_012798055.1 Syntrophomonadaceae bacterium
ATTTTCCAGCTATCACCTAAATTATATCATATCTGCTCCACGAGACTCTGGACAGACCCGAGCTGCACAGGGGCTTGGCTTACAATTTCCGGCTATTTGGTTAACGTTGCTGGAATCGGCCCAGGCAAGCACCGCCACGGTTTCTTTATCGACAGGGAAAGATGTGAAGGAGGTTGGATGATGGGACAACGCTACTTGCTGAGAATGTTTGCAGTAATACTTGTTGCGGTTGCGATGATCGGTCCAGTTTATGAGGTTAGAGCAGCAGAGACCGGTGACGAAAACACCTTTGCCGGTATCGATTACCAGAAGTCAGATGACATCCGGGTCATCATCGATGGCAAACAGCTCTTGTTTGACGTGAACCCGCAGGTAGTTGACAACCGCACGCTGGTGCCCATGAGGACCATTTTTGAAGCTTTCGGGCTTACCGTCACCTGGGATGAAAGCACCAATACGGTTACAGGCAAAAGTGATGAGACAGTCATCATCCTGACCATAGGCAGCAACAAAGCCACCGTCAATGGCCAGGAGCGCATCCTGGATGTTCCTGCCACAGTCATGGCGGGGAGAACCATGATCCCCTTACGCTTCCTTTCCGAGAGTATGCAATACAAGGTGGTTTGGATCGGGGCATCAAATCTGATTCTGATTAGCAAGACAGACATCATTGAATGGCGTTATACCGGTTTTGAAGCTACTGCTCCTTACAAAGAATACGAAACCAAGTGGATCAATGGACTGCCATCCGCCCAAACCCGGTATACCGGCAAAAACCATCCGGTTGAAATCGTCACCTTGTACAATGCCGACGGGCGAATAATAACCGGAGTGCCTGATTTTACGGCCCCCAGCTATGGAGCGGGCTGGTATTTGCAGTCACCCTTAACGGGCAAAACCTATTGGGTGGATATCGATGCCATCCTGGCCGGCAGCGACAACCGGGGCTTCGTGGCTCCGGGTACTTTTGTCGCGATCAACAGCCAGATTTTCAGGGACAGCGCTCCCACCGGCAATTATCTCAAAGTAATGGTAGAAGACCACTATTTTGATCTTGATACCTGGAAGCAGCTGAATCTTGATCCCGGTTCGCCCCTGGTTGCAGTAACAGATGCCAGCCAGCTGGCGGGCAAGGAAATCAGCAATGCCGATACGGTATTGAAAGTGTTCATAAATGACCGGTACCGGGGATTGATCACGGTAAACCAACTCCTGGGAACAATTTTGCAGCCCATGACCGACAAAATTTATACCGCATTTGAAAAAGACCCCCGCACGGTTTTCAGCTGGGACAACAGTATCTGGAACCGGCTGAAGGGTGAAAATCCATGGATCGGCATGACCAAGGACATGCTCCTGGTTCAGAAGCAGGAGCGAGCGGATTGGGTCACCAAAACGGCCACCCGGTTTACAGTTTTCGAACTGTGGGTCTACGAGTACCAATATGCCGACTCGGTCTACTTGTTTGACGGCGATAACCTGATCGGTATTTGGTAGCTAACCACCCGGTTCAGCAAGGACATATTCAAGAAATAGCCCTTTCATCAGGTATACAGTATAAAGGCTGGCAGGCGCTTGCTATAATTTAGCCACCTTAATATAATATAGCTGTAAAAGCGCATAAAAAACGGACGATGATGTCCATGGTCAGCTGTGAGTTCCAGCCTAACCGTGGGCATTTTATTTTGAGGCAGGTGATGAGGATGTGACGGGCGCAACTATAATAATCGGGGATGGCAAGGATAGCAGCAGACGCAGACTGAAAGACTTGCTGACAAGATCGGGCTACCTGGTGGAAGGAGAAGCCAGCAATGCACCCGAGTTGCTCCGCAAGGCAAGGACCATGTATCCTGATCTGGTAGTAATGGACTCCAACCTGGAGGGTGGCAGCACAGCCGAGATCGCCGGAATAATACAGGGTGATAACATCAGCAGCGTCTTGCTCATCACCCACGGCAATCCCAGGATTCCTGAGGATGTCGCCCAGGTCCAGGCACCTTACGCAGAAGAGACGCTGCTGTCGGTAGTCGAAGTACTGCTCATGTATGAGCAACGCCTCACCTCAATCAGGCAAGAGGTATTGGCCCTGAAAGACAGCCTGGAGACCCGCAAGCAAGTCGAAAAGGCCAAAGGCATTCTGATGAAACAATTGGGGATCGAGGAGGCGGAAGCGTATCGAACCATGCAAAAGGAGAGCATGAACAAGAGCATGTCCATGAAAGAGCTGGCCCGGGCCATCATAACAGCCTTCAAAGAGTAAAGGATTAAGAGAGGAGAATAGATATGAACAAGGACAAAAAAGCGGAGATCATCAGCAAGATCAAAGAAAACGATGTTAGGTTTTTGAGGCTGCAGTTTACAGATATTGCAGGAGTGATGAAGAACATGGCTGTGCCTATCAGCCAGGCCCAGAAGGCCCTGGACGGGGAGATCATGTTCGATGGTTCCTCGATCAATGGATTTGCCGACATATCAGAGTCAGACATGTACCTGGTCCCGGACCTGGAAACATTCGTGATCTTTCCCTGGCGCTCCGCCAATGGGAAGGTAGCCCGGTTGATTTGTGATGTCTACCTGCCGGATGGCACACCCTTTATGGGATGCCCCCGCAATAACCTGAAGCGGGTCTTAAAAGAGGCCCAGGATCTCGGTTATACCATGAATGTAGGACCAGAGGCCGAATTCTTCCTGTTCCTTTCGGATGAAAAAGGGCATGCCACCACCGAGACCCAGGACGAAGCAGGGTACTTCGACCTGGCCCCGATGGACCTGGGTGAGAATGCCCGCCGGGATATGGACACCACCCTGGAAGAAATGGGCTTCGAGATAGAGGCTTCCCATCATGAAGTGGCTCCCGGCCAGCACGAGATCGATTTCAAATACGGAGATGCCCTGCACGTTGCCGATGCGATCATGACCTTCAAGCTGGTGGTCAGGTCGATTGCCCAGCGCCACGGATTGCATGCCTCTTTCATGCCCAAACCGATATTTGGGATCAATGGTTCCGGCATGCATACCCACCAGTCTTTGTTCAAGGACGGACAGAATGCTTTCTATGACCCGGATGGTGCCGATCAGCTCAGCGACACCGCCAGGCATTATATGGGCGGAATCCTTAAACATGCCCGGGCTTTTGCCGCTATAACTAACCCTACCGTCAATTCCTACAAGAGGTTGGTGCCAGGGTTTGAGGCTCCAGTCAATATAGCCTGGTCGGGAGCCAACCGCAGCTGTCTGGTAAGGGTGCCCGCCAAACGGGGTGCAAGCACCCGCCTGGAAGTTAGAAATCCAGACCCCACCTGCAATCCCTATCTGGCTTTGGCCGTAATGCTGACCGCCGGACTGGATGGGATCAAGAACCAGACCGAACCACCGGCAGCTGTCGACCGGAATATATACCGGATGGAGGAAGAAGAGCGGGTTGCGCTGGGCATTGGTAGCCTGCCTGGCAACCTGTTGGAAGCCCTGCATGAACTGGACAAAGACGAGCTGATAAAAAGCGCCCTGGGAA
>JAAZOA010000184.1 GCA_012798055.1 Syntrophomonadaceae bacterium
CATCAAGCGAATCCATTCCAGCCCTTCCACCCCGCCTAAATCCCGGAGCAGGTCAGGTAGTTCGCTTTTCCCCACCCGGTCAACCCCATACAGGGCAGTATCCTGGCCCACCACCACCAGTTCGCGCACACCGCGTTTTACCAGTTCCGAGGCTTCCTGGATCACTTCCTGCCGCGGTTTTGAACGCAGCCGGCCGCGGATGGAAGGGATGGCACAGTAGGTGCAACGGTTGTTGCAGCCCTCGGTGATCTTCAGATAAGCCGAACCTGGTGGTGTGGTCAGCACCCGGGGACCTTTTTCGATAAACACCTGCGGCGGTTCACTGACCTCAAGTACCCGCTCTCCTGCCACTATCCTATCCATGATCATATCTATCTGCACAAAATGGGATATACCGATGACTCCGTCCAATTCAGGCATTTCGTCCAACAATTCCTGGCCATAACGCTGGGCCAGGCAGCCGGTAGCCACCAGATATCTGAGCTGGCCGGCGGCCTTGAGTTTCCCGGTCGCGATGATATTGTCGACTGCTTCTTCCTTGGCTGGATCGATGAAACCACAGGTATTTATGACAACGATGTCAGCCCGCTCCACCTTGCTGACTATCTTATAGCCGCTGCGCTTCAGAAGCGCGATCATAATCTCGGTATCGACCTGATTCTTGGCGCAGCCCAGACTGATAAATCCTGCTTTCAACCCCGGTTTCTCCCGTTGTCTAGTTCGACTTGACATCACTTAGAGTATACTCCTTCACCACTACCTGTCCTTCGGTACCCAGGGGGGCCAATTGCCGGCCATTCAAATTGAGTTCTATTCCCCCGGCATTACCGGCCCGCACTGCTACCCTGTCCCGGGCGTTGAATGTCTGTTCAGTCCCGGCTGGCATGGTTTGGGCATATGCGCTGATTCCGTCGGCGCTGACTTCCAACCAGCAGTCCTGGCGGGCCGTTATTTTCAGCACAATTCCCTCCACCTGCCTGGCTGTTTCGGGCACGGCCTCATTCTGACCGGGACCCGGAGCTAAAACTTCCTGGCTGACTGGAGGCGCTGGATCAGGTGTCCCGCTTTTCAAGGCCTGCTCAGTTATGTAGCCGGCAATATAGGTGCCGAGCCACCAGATGACCACCAGGAAAACAGCGGCTGCAATAATATTATTGACGGTTCTGTTCTTTTTAGCCCCCGGGCGAACGATTCTTTTTCTTACTTTCCTCTTTCTTGCCGCCACATTTGGTACGACGGGTTCACCCGGATACGCCTCGGATTTGAACTGCTGGACCACCTGGTCCGCATCCAAATGCAGAAAGCGGGCGTAATTGGCTACAAAGCCGGTTGCATATACGCGCTGGGGGAGTTCCTGATATTGTTCCTCCTCCAGGGCATTCAGGTATAATTTGCGTATTTTGGTAGCCTCTGCTACCTCATCCAGGGAAACCCCCTGTTTTTCACGCTCATCTTTGAGTTTTTTTCCGATGCTCAAACTTTTTCCCCCACTGTCGCGGCTTTTGACTAGCCGGCAGATTTCTCGCTTCCGCCATGGGCAGCTCCGGCTGCTATTCGCATCGCCTGGCGCAAAGGATAATGCGCGCTCAGGCCATAAACCAAGCCCGCCATAAATGTACCCAGCTGTGCTCGGCTGTCAAAAACCTGGCTGGGCAGCAATGGATAATCGCTGGCTCCCCCGCTGCTCACCGCTACCATACTGCTCAAACCATCGGTAATGATGCAATTCATGGTTCCGGTTGCAATCATTTCCATGGCTTTACTCATATATGAATCATAATCCTTGAAATCTTCCACCCCGATGACTGCCAGATTACAGTATTTGAAACCTGGCGGCATTTCCTGCGGGAAGAACCAGTGACCGCATATGACCGGTTTTTCCCCTTGACGCTCACTGATCTGTGCAACGACAATCTCCCGCAATTCAGGCTCTACCAGCAGGTAGTCACAGTTGCCCACCACCCATTCACGGGCGGCGATGACCTTTTGATATTCTTCCGGGCTAAAGCCCTCACTGGCTGAAAAGCCTTCGTCTGACCTGACCCATTTGCTGGTCCGCTTGTAGGGGTGGCGATATATATTGTTGATGTCCACCTCCAGCTGGAGCAGTTTTTCCAGCAGGTCGCGTCCCAGTTCATCATTGCCCACTATGGTAATCAGTTTGGGACTGACCCCGAATTGAAAGAGGTCTTTGCATGTGTCCAGCCCGAAACCGGCATGCTGCAGATCGATAGCAGTCGCCTCCGGCATGCCCTGCAGCCTGATCTCCAGGCCTACCTGCCCAACCACCACCACCGAGGATTTATGACTGAAAACATAACCTTTGCCTAAGATGATTCCTTTTTTCATGAGATTGGATATATGCACTGCCACCGAGGAACGACTGATACCAAACTGCAGGGCCAGTTCCTCCTGGGAGATCAGCGGCTCTTTCTGCAGGACCTCTACAATCTCTTTTTCTCGAGTTGTAAGTCTCACGGGGCACCTCCAGGTTAAACTAATGTTTATGATGTAATCATGCTAACATAGTTTATGATTGGAGTATAGTTTTTCCAACTGTATTTCATCGATGATTATTTCCCGTTTTTTGTTGTTGTCTATGGCTGATACGATACCCCGCTCCTCCATCAAGTCCATCAGTCGCGCTGCCCGGGCATACCCGACCCGCAGCCGGCGCTGCAGGAAAGACACAGAGGCCTTCTGGCTCTCGACCACAACCCGGACCGCATCCCAGAAGAGATCATCACCCTGGCCGTAATCCATGCTGTCGAGGGTGTCTTCGATCTCATCGAACTGCCCTTCATCTACAACTACCAGCATCTGTCCCTTGATGAAATCGACTACTGTCTCGATATCCCGGTCGGAAACAAAAGCACCCTGCACTCGGTAAGGTTTTACGGCCCCTACCGGAGCAAACAGCATGTCCCCCTTGCCCAGCAGTTTTTCCGCCCCGCCGATATCGAGGATGGTCCGGGAGTCGGTTTGGGATGATACGGCAAAAGCTATGCGGGAGGGGATATTGGCTTTGATAATTCCGGTCACCACATCCACCGACGGTCTTTGGGTGGCCACGATCAGGTGGATACCGGCGGCCCTGGCCATCTGGGCCAGCCTGCAGATCGAGTCCTCGACTTCCACCGGAGCAACCATCATCAGGTCTGCAAGCTCATCAATCACGATGACGATAAAGGGCAGCGGTGGCGCCGCTTGATTGTAACGGCTTATGTCCCTCACTCCTTGTTCAGAGAATAGTTTGTAGCGTTTTTCCATCTCGGTGGTCATCCAGCGCAAGACCAGGGAAGCCTTCTTGGGATCGGTGACCACTGGGGTCAAAAGGTGCGGTATGCCGTTGTATATAGTCAGCTCAACCATTTTGGGGTCGATGAATACAAGTTTCAGTTCCTCCGGATCAGCATTGAAGAGGAGGCTCATGATGATGCTGTTGAGGCAAACGCTCTTGCCGGAACCGGTGGAACCAGCTATAAGCAGGTGCGGCATGTCGCTCAGTTTGGCCACTACTGGATTGCCGGCGATATCCTCACCCAGGGCAAAAGCCAGCGGGCTGTTTAATTTCCTGAAAGCGGCCGAAGCCAGGATGCTCCTAAGCCCCACGCTGCCCACCTTGGTGCGGGGCACTTCAATGCCTATGGCAGATTTGCCCGGTATCGGGGCTTCGATCCTTATCCCCGGTGCTGCCAGGTTCAACTGGAGATCGTCAGTCAGGCTTATTATACGGCTTACTTTGACCCCCGGAGCAGGGGTAAGTTCATAACGGGTCACAGCCGGCCCGCAGCTGACCTGGTTGACTTTGACGGTGATGCCAAAACTGGTGAAGGTGTCTTCCAGCACAGCAATGCTGTCTTTTATATGTTTCTTATCGATAGTCCGGTCAGTTTCCATCAAGCTCAGCATATCCAGGTTGGGCTTGGTATATTTTTGGAACTGGCTGCGGGGCGGTGCAGAAGGCCTGGGTTCAACTGCCACAGGTTTTTCCTCTTCCCTGGTGCGCAGGGGCACATCGATGAAATCGAGGGGGGTATGAACGGACAACAGGTCAGGCTCGGCTGCATTTATCTCCTGGTCCATGCGGCTCTCTGTCTTGGGGTTTTTGACCGGAGATTCCTCCGCGACCTCGATTTCGTAAAACAGGATCGCTCCCAGTTTTTCTTTCATGAATCGGCCCGCTCCGACCAGGGACCGCCCCAGTTCGGAGAAAGATTTTTCCAGCATCAGCGCCGCCGCCACCAAACCACTGAGGACCAGGACAATACTCGTCCCCACTCCCCCTACCATCCGCATGCATATATAAGCCAGGCCGCCGCCTATATAACCACCGCCCAATCCCTTCCGGGCTGCTTCCCAGGGATCTATGCCCAGGGGTATCTCGAAAGTGCTGATATAGACCAGGATTGTCACGGTCAAAAGGGCCAGCCCGGCCATTTTCACCGACCAGTAAAGCCGGTAATAACCGATATGGATAGCCCATAGGATAAGGCTGAAAGCTGCAAAAGCAGCGGCTGAACCGAACATGGCTTGCATAAACCGGGTGAGGTAAGTGCCGACTATGCCGATGAGCTGTGTATCCCCGGCTGTCCCCCTGAATTTCTCGAGGCTGATGAGGATAAATACCGCTGCCATGAACATGACCACCGCAATTATTTCCTTGCGAATAACATTTTGCAGGGCCGGATCAACTTGCTGCCTGGTGTTTTCGATTTTCTTTTTCACTGCACTGGATTTTTTCTTAGCCATGGTACCTCTTCCTAATTATGATATGCCTCATTAACTCCCGGGTTTAATCCCCGCTAAAGGATCGAGAAAGACTTTAGAACCAGAAACTGGCCAAAATAGTGATGGTACCCAGAGCCCAGCAATAATAGGAGAAAATGGACAACCGCCCCTGGCGCACCAGTTGCATGACTATCTTGATAGCCAGGTAGCCAAACAGGACCGCAGCCAGAAACCCAACCAGGTAGGGGAGGAATAATCCGTTCATGCCCTGCTCGCTAATGTCCTTCATATGGGCCAGCCCGGCGCCGAATATCACCGGAATGGCCACCAAAAACGAATAGCGGGCAGCCCAGGTACGCTCCAGCCCAGCCATGAGCCCCCCGGCTATGGTAGACCCGGACCTTGATATGCCAGGCACGATGGCGATGCCCTGTAACAGGCCAATGAACAATACGTCTCCATAGGATGTATCCTGAATGCCCTTCATATCAAAGGACCTCTCTGCCATTTTTTCTGAGATCTTGAGTACTGCTCCGGTGATCAGGAGGCTGATGCCTACCACCAGCAGAGACTCAAAGGCCTGTTCGAAAAGCGGTTCCAGAAAAAACCCCATCAGGGCGGCAGGTATGCATCCCACCAACACCAGGTAGGTCAACTTTGAAAAAGGTTGCTTTATAATGGAAGCGATGTCTTCCCAGAAGGCTATGAATACTGCCAGGAGAGTGCCCAGGTGTAATAATACATCGAAAGCTATGCTGCCTTCCTGCAACCCCATGATATGCTGAAAAATCACCAGGTGCCCCGAACTGCTTACCGGCAGGAACTCGGTCAATCCCTGGATGATGCCTAAAATCAGAGCCTCTATAACTGTCACTTGATCTGCCTCCCCGCAAATTCATGGGCCTGAAGTCCCGGAATTATCGCCCCCTGCACCGGCCCTAAAATACTTTTGTAATTATAGCACAGCCGGCTCCTAATTATTAGTAAATCGCGCCAGTACCGATAAAAAGACCCTGTCGACTAAAATCAACAGGGTGTGAGAGGGTTTGAAGGGGGGGCTCCCCCTTAGATTTCCATTATAATAGGCATGATCATGGGCCGGCGGCCGGTCTTTTCATAGAGGTGTTTGCCAAGCTTGTCGCGGATCTGGGACTTGATAACCGCCCATTCGGTCAAATTCTTGCGCTGGCACTGTTCCATGGCTTCCTTGACTTTGGCTTTGGCGTTTTCGATCAGCTGCTCCGATTCCCGCACGTAGACGAATCCACGGGTGACGATGTCCGGACCCGAGACGACTTCCCCGGTCTCCTTGTTGATGGAAACCACCACGATCATGATCCCGTCCTGGGACAATTGCCGGCGATCCCGCAGCACGATATTGCCTACGTCGCCTACTCCCAGTCCATCCACCAGGACCTTGCCGGCAGTGACCTTGCCGGCCACCAGGGCTTTTTTCTTGCTTATCTCTATTATCTGCCCGTTCTCCGAGACGAAGATCCTGGACCTGGGTATCCCGAGGCTCTCGGCTATTTGGGCATGCTTCATCAGATGCCGGTATTCCCCGTGCACCGGAACGAAATAGCGGGGCTTGATAAGGTTCAGAATCAGCTTGAGCTCTTCCTGGGAGGCATGTCCTGAGACGTGCACCGACATGTCCTTTTGATATATTACTTCCGCACCTTGCCTGAAGAGCAGATCGATAGTCCGGTTCACCAGTTTCTCATTCCCGTGGATTGGTGTAGCCGATATTATAACCGTATCTCCAGGTTTGATGCCGACCCAGCGGTGGTCAGCAGTAGCCATCCGGGTCAGTGCCGACAAAGGTTCGCCCTGGGATCCCGTGGTCGCGATCAGGACCTGCTCGGGCGGATATTTGCTGATCTCTTCCATCTCGATCAGGGTACCCTCAGGTATATTTATATACCCCAACTGATGAGATATCTTGACATTGTTGACCATACTGCGGCCTACAATGGCAACTTTGCGGTCATATTTCACGGCTGTGTGGATAGCCTGCTGAATGCGGTGCACATTTGAAGCAAAGGTAGTCACAATGATGCGGCCTTCACAGCGGCCAAACAGTTCATCAAAAGTATTCCCGACCACTTTTTCCGACATGGTGAAACCGGTCCGATCGGCATTGGTACTGTCACTCAGCATGAGCAAGACGCCTTTTTCGCCCAGTTCAGCCATCTTGCGGAAGTCAATGACCTGACCGTCAACCGGTGTCTGGTCGATCTTGAAATCTCCGGTATGGAATACTATCCCCAGGGGAGTATGAATGGCAATCGCCAAACAGTCGGGTATACTGTGACTTACCCGGATGAATTCAATCTCTAGGGGTCCCACCTTGATGATGTCCCTCGGCCTTACCACATTGAGTTTGATGTTGTCGAAACTGTGTTCCTTCAGTTTACCTTCCACTATGCCCATGGTCAGCCGGCTGCCGTATATGGGGGGATTTATCTCTTTCAGGACATAAGGCAGGGCACCCACATGGTCCTCATGGCCATGGGTGATCAAAATCGCCTTGACCTTGTCCCGATTCTCGACCAGATAAGAAATGTCAGGGATAACCACATAGATCCCCAATAATTCGTCTTCGGGGAACATAAGCCCGGCATCGATGACCACGATGGTATCTTGGTATCTGACTGCCATCATGTTCTTGCCGATTTCCCCCAAACCGCCCAGGGGAATTATGTTCAGCCGTGCTTCGTCTGACACTCAAACACCTCCTTCTTATTCAATTTTTTGCTAGCAGAAATCCGAACATTACCGCTTCGCTAATTATATCCCAAACCCGGGTGGCATTCAACCATATAAGATGCTAAAAATTGTAAATGGTTTAACCGCAAAAAGAGGAAGGATCTTTTCAGGCCCCCGCTTCGAGTCACTTCTTCTTGGCTTAGGACAGCTTGCCGTAACTGGCCAGCAGCCGTCTGATTCCCTCCAGTTCTGCCGGGGATGCGCCACACAGAGGCAGCCTCAGCCCCCCCACATCTTTGCCCAGCAGGTTCAGGGCCTCTTTAACCGGGATAGGATTGGTGGTCACAAACAGTCCCTTGAACATGGGAAACAGATAATTGTGAATGGATTGAGCCTGTTTGACGTCCCCTGCCCAGAAGGCATCCAGCATCCTCCGGATGTCCTTCCCCACTATATGGGAGGCGATGCTCACTACCCCCGAAGCGCCCAGGGCCAGCATCGGCAAAGTCATGGAATCATCCCCGGAATATATGGCCATGGACTCGGGCAGGATACTCTTCATGGCGGAGAGCTGGTCCATCATACCGGTGGACTCCTTTATGGCGGCAATATTCTTTAGTTCTGCCAGGCGGGCCACGGTTTCAGGCAGCATGTTGACCCCAGTCCGGCCGGGGATATTGTACAGCATGATCGGCAAGTCAACGCTCTCTGACAAGGCCTTGTAATGCTGATACAACCCTTCCTGAGAGGGTTTGTTGTAATAAGGAGTGACTACCAGGAGTCCATCTGCACCTGATTTCTGCGCCTCCTGGCTGAGTTTGACTGTAGCGGCGGTGTCATAGGAGCCGGTTCCGGCCCACACCTCTACCTGCCGGCCGACCCGCTCCTTGACCGTGGCAAACAACCGCAGTTTCTCGTCCTTGTCCAATACCGGGGATTCGCCGGTAGTCCCGCATACTACTATGGCATCACTGCCGTTCTCCACCAAATACTCAGCGATATCGCCGGCGCGGTCGTAGTTCACTTCCAAATTCCCATCAAAAGGGGTA
>JAAZOA010000185.1 GCA_012798055.1 Syntrophomonadaceae bacterium
AGCTTCCTGGCAATAAAGAGCCCTAAGCCGCTGTGATCCGGTTTACCGCTCACCCCGGCGGCAAATATGTCTTTCAATTCATCGGGACTACAGCGGCTGGGATTCGTGACTGAACAGTGAAGCCACTCTCCGCGCTCAAAAATATTGACTCCCAGCCACTTGGCTCCGTTTTCCCTGACTTCATCCAGGGCATTGTCGATCAGGTTGCCTAAAATACGGGCTATATCCAGGGCGTTGTGGCTCACTGGCGCCAAACTGACCTCAATATTGGGCTGGATTTCGATGCCCATCGATCGAGCCTGAGCTATCTTGGCATGAACCAGGGCTGCTATAACAGGATTGTCAATCTGCAGCAGGTCTACATCGCTGGCCACATCCTCCACCAATTCTGCCAGGTAGCCCTCGAGGGCTGAATAATCGCGCAAGCGGTTTAAGCCGTGGATGACCTGTAGGTGGTTTAAAAAGTCGTGGCGTTGGCTCCGCACCGTCTGCAGCATCTCCACTATATTCTCCGCCGCTTGGTCCTGGGTGAGGCCGATCTCCCAGCGGCTGATCTTCACATACTTGAGTAAGACAAACATGCCCAGCCCGCAAAGGAGGATCAGCCCGGTATAAGTCACGGCCTTGGCATGCAGGCTGGTCGCATCTTCATTCAAGTATATCTGCGTAACCAGGCCGACAAAAATCACGGCCTGTATGCCCAGCGCCACCATCAACGAAGGGTGTTGGCGGCTCTTATTTTTCAGTTCATAGAAAAATTCAAGCCCCGGAAGCCAGGACCTCCGGATAAACCAGGCCGTGCACACCGCCAAAAGGTTGAATGGCAGGGTTATGATCAGCCAGGAAGCTTGGACCTCGGTCAGCAAATCCGTAAAAGGTATCTGGTAACGGATAACGATAAGTGCTGCTGCAATCGAATAGAAAAGAGTTCCAAAAAGATAGGAGGTGAAAAATATCTGCGCCGTCCAGCGCCAGGAGCGCCGGAAAATAATCCAGGCCAAAAGGAAACCGCTGGCGATTTCCAGGCTGAACCGGATCAACTCCAGGGGGATCTGATAGTATGAGATGGTCTGCGTAATGCCGGCAATAGATGCATAAACCGATAATCTAGCGGCGTTATCCCTTAGGCTTACACCCCACAAAATCAACGCCGCCCAGGTCGTGCACCATATGAAGGGGAAAATGACATACAAAAACCAACTCATCTCAAGAGTCATGGTATCCAGATCACCCTTTCTCTTTACTCCAAGCGGATCGGTGAGGTGCAGCCACTCTATTTGATAAGTTGGCTGTCAATCATCAAATTCCTTCTCTTTTGAAATATTTCCCTTTAATTGAAAATAACTGTCGATCCGGGCGCTCGCTGTCCTTTAAGCCTGCGATTGATGGATCGTTTTCAGCCCTGCAGTTTGGCTAACAACCAGGCCATATTCTGGCCCAGGTTGCTCATGTTTTTCATCCCTTCGGGGTCGTTTTCCACCTCGCCCTTGGCCCGGCCAATGCCCATGTTCCAATAAGTAGATCCCGGAATGATCATCTGGCTGATCAAGAAGAAGTGGTTGAGGGAATCCACTGCGTGAATGGCGCCGCCGCGGCGCACTGCTACCACCGCTGCCCCCACTTTCCTCTTCAGCAGTCCCCCATTGCTCATGGATACCCTCCCGACCCGCTCAATGAGGGCTTTCATCCCGGCACTTATGTCGGCAAAATAAGTCGGTGAACCTAAAATTACGCCATCTGCCGCCACTATTTTGTCCAGGTATTCGTTCAATATATCCTTCTTGACCGCACAATGACCGTCACGGTTCTCCAGGCACTTGTCACAGGCAGTGCATCCCACGATCTTTTTGCCGGACATTTCGAGCAGTTCGGTTTCAATCCCCTGGGCTTCCAGTTCACTCAGGACTCTCTTGAGCAAGATAGCGGTATTGCCATCCTTGCGCGCACTTCCATTTATCGCTATTACTTTCAACTCAGTTCCTCCTCTTATTTGTTTTTCGTCGGTCGATTTCATTTTAACGGATAAATCAGCAAAAGTGTTTCCGTGAGCCACGACAACCGGCAAAAAAGAGGAGGACAACCTTGAGTTGCCCTCCCCATCATTGCCTATTCTTAGCCTATGCGGAATGAGTGCTGCGCGATGCTATTTGTTGCAGCCGCTGCTCTACAATATTGAAGTCCGGGGGAATGATGCCGCTGTTCTCGGTATGCACTTTAATCTGTCGCTTGTCTGACTTCAATACACAAAAACCGATTAAGGCTAATAGTCCAAGTATGATATATAAGTTCATTTTTCGTCTCTCCTTCAGCTGGATTAAATATATTGGCAAAATCTTTGCTCCCAGTCGATCCTCTCGCAGCTTACACAGTACGGGTGCCGGGCCCTGTAGCTATTTCATGGAGTCTTTTTTCCACCGTATAGAAATCGGGGGCGATTGCCCGGCTTTTCCTGACCGGCATATGGCTCCACAACCAGCGCGACTTCCATAAGCAAACCGCTATGACCGTCAGCAGAATCAATATTATTACGGTATTGACCACCTGCATAGAAAACAACCCCTCTTATATTTGATTTTGAAGCTGTACTAATTTATACGATTTGGCTTCGGCAAAAATATGGTCAAATACCAGACCTTGAGAGCACATTTCTGTAATTCGTGGTAAAATATATGGGTTGAAAAATCGGATTCTAATGTAGCCAGCAAAAAATGGGAGGCATCAGGTCATGTTGGGTAAAACTATTGCAGAGATCAACATCGGTGATACAGCTGATTTCACCAAGTCAGTGACTGAATTCGACATCTATTCGTTTGCCGGGATAACCGGAGACTTCAATCCGGCACACATCAACGCTGAATACGCTCACGATACGGCCTTCGGCAAAACCATCGCCCATGGCATTTTGTCCATCGGGTTTATCTCCAATGTACTGGGGACTCAACTCCCTGGGCCTGGCAGCATTACCATAAGCCTGGACTGCAATTTCCGCAGGCCGGTTTTTATCGGGGATACCATAACGGCCACCGTAGAGGTGACGAAAATAGATGCAGCCCGCAACCGGGTGTGGCTGAGGACCTATTGCACCAACCAGCGTGGAGAAATCGTGGTCGAAGGTGAAGCCAAAATGATGCCCCCTCTCAAGAAACCTGAGCATGTGTAGAACTTTAAGCTTAAATTCATCTTATCTTCAGCTTATTTTCATCTTGCCCTGTTATGCTTAGGTTACTTCTTCAAACAGTCTTTTCATTGATTCCATCCCTTGAACGAAGGTCGGAGATCGACTCCGACCTGATCTTTTGTGG
>JAAZOA010000186.1 GCA_012798055.1 Syntrophomonadaceae bacterium
GTAGGGTTTACTACCCTGTTTACCTGGATGGTCTTGGCGCTTATGGGCTGGTCGTGGGAACGGTCGATATTTACTGGCTTCTTGATATCTTTGAGCAGCACCGCCATTGTTCTAAATATACTGCAGGACCGGGCAGAGATCGATGCACCTTACGGGCGCAGTGCCCTGGGAATCCTAATTTTTCAGGATATTATCATTATCCCCATGATGTTGTTTACACCCTTTTTGGCCCATTCCGGACAGAACGTAGGCCAGTCTCCGCTTCTTCTTGTGGCTGAAGTAATTCTCATCATGGGTATGTTGTATGTGAGCGCCAAGTGGCTGGCACCCTGGCTGCTTTATAATATTGCCCGGCAGCGCAGCCGCGAGCTTTTTCTGCTCTCCATTGTCACCATGTGCATGGCCGTAGCCTGGTTCACCTCCAGCCTGGGATTGTCGGTTTCCCTGGGAGCTTTCTTGGCCGGGCTCATAATATCGGAATCGGAATACAGCCACCAGGCGCTCGGCAATATCCTGCCCTTCAAGGATGTTTTCACCAGCATCTTCTTTGTATCCATCGGGATGTTGATGAACATCAGGATACTGCTGGAGCATCCGTTAATAATTGCCGCTGCTACCCTGGCGGTCTTGCTAGGCAAGCCCCTGTTAGGGGCGCTGGCGGTGCTTATTTTGGGACTACCCATGCGCACAGCCCTCCTGACTGGACTCGCCTTGTGCCAGGTAGGGGAGTTCTCCTTCATCCTGGCTGGATTTGGGTTGGCTTATGGCTTGATTGATGCCAGTTTCATTCAAATCTTCATGGCGGTGTCAGTGATAACCATGATCCTGACCCCATTCATTATCGTCATCTCACCTGGACTAGTACGAGCTTGCATAAATCTCCTGCCGGCCTCATTGACCCGGGGAAGCCAAAAAGATATGGAATCCGCTTCCACGACCCTGAGCGATCATTTGATCATAATCGGGTTCGGAGTGAACGGAAGGAACCTGGCCCGAGCTGCTGCGGCTTCCAATATTCCTTACGTGATCATCGAACATAATCCTGATACAGTCCGCCATGAGAAGCAGAAAGGAGAACCCATCTTCTACGGGGATGCAACCCAACCGGAAGTCTTGCAGCATGCCAATATCAAAGAAGCCCGGGTGGTGGTGATCGCCATATCGGACCCGGCCGCGACTGTCCGGATAACCGACTTAGCCAGGCACGCAAATCCCGCGGTAAGTATAATCGTCCGCACCCGCTACGTGCAGGAAATTCAGCCGCTGTATCAAGCAGGTGCCAACCACGTTATACCGGAGGAGTTCGAGACCTCGGTGGAGATATTCGCACTGGTCTTGAAAAAATATATGGTTCCCAAGGTTGACATAGACAATTTCATCGCTGAAGTAAGGTCCGATGGCTATGAGATGCTGCGCAATCTATCCAAGCGTTCCCCAGGTCTGATGGACATCAAACTCCACCATCATGACGCAGAGATAGTCAATCTGCGTATCGGTAAAGACTCGCGGGCAGCTGGCAGGAGCCTGGCGGAAATAGACCTGCGCAGCCGATTTGGGGTCACAGTCCTTATGATTCAGCGCGGAGCAGAAACCATCATCAATCCTGGCGGAGAAGACCGCCTGGAAAGCGATGACCAAGTCATAATCCTGGGGCGCTCGGCTATGATCGAACAGATTTCTGAACTTTTCTGCAAAGAAGGGGTAGGCTGACATACGGGCGGGGGTTAATTGACAGTGCCCTGATGGGGGGACTATGATTAATTGACCTCCGGTTGTGAATCGGGGAGGCAGGGTTGTAACCTGGCAGACAGGGGGCAGGGAGAATCA
>JAAZOA010000187.1 GCA_012798055.1 Syntrophomonadaceae bacterium
ACTGATAATCCATCGTTCCCCCTCCTCCATTTCGGTCTGGACTCCTCATGCGCAGCTAGTTGCTGCATTTGCTCGGTCTTTCATTTATCTCAAACCATTCGGTTTGACGGCCAGCCCTCAGAAGGTTATAGTTTGCCTAGATATGCCTGCAGGTACTCGATCTCCCGAGCAGCGATAGCATTGACATATTCCAAGGCCAACTCGATGACCTCAGTTGCTTCCCCTTCCAATTCCCGGGCAGTCAGTTGGTTGAAGGGCACCTTCTGCATACTGGCCAATACCTCCGCCATGTCAGCCCGGCCGTAGAATCCGTTCATCATCTTCATCAGGCCCTGGTAAAATGTCTCGGCCCATACTTCGACCAGTTCCGGGTCCAGCTGTCCCTGAGGATCGTAAAAACGCCTTCCACTATCCATGCTTGATACTCTCCAACCATTGCCTGGACTCCTCCAAAGCCCTCTCCACTGCCACCGGGGCAGGCCCCCCAGGGATGCTGCGCCGCGCAATACAGGCTTTGATGTCCAGTGACTGGTATACGTCCTTGTCGATAAGTTCCGAAAATCGCTGTAAGGTAGGCAGCTCCAACTCCTCCAGGGCACAATGATTGTTGATGCAATAGAGTACTGCTTGCCCCACCACCGCATGGGCATCCCGGAAAGGCAGGCCCTTGTTTGCCAGGTAGTCGGCCAGGTCGGTGGCATTGGTGAAACTACCCCGGGCTGACTTGGCCATCTGCTGTTTGTTGAACCTGGCGGTAGCCAGCATGGGGGTGAACACCAACAGGCATTTTTTGACGGTATCTACCGCATCGAACAGGGCTTCCTTGTCTTCCTGCATGTCCTTGTTATAGGCCAGGGGCAAAGCCTTCATCAGGGTCAAAAGGGTGATGAGGTCACCATATACCCGGCCGGTCTTGCCCCGCACCAGTTCAGCGATGTCAGGATTTTTCTTCTGGGGCATGATAGAAGAACCAGTAGAGAAAGCATCGTCCAAGGTCATAAAGGAGAATTCCTCGGTGGACCAGAGGACCAATTCCTCCGCCCAGCGGGATAGATGCATCATCAGGATGCTGGCGAAACTGCAGAACTCGATGGCAAAATCACGGTCACTGACCCCGTCTAAACTGTTGCGGGTAAGCTCGGTGAAACCCAGCTGTACCCGTACGTAGTCCCGGTCCAGGGGGAAGCCGGTAGCTGCCAGAGCCCCAGAGCCCAGGGGCATAGCCAGCAGGCGCTTGCGGCAGTCATCCAGACGGCCTATGTCCCGGCGCAGCATCTCGAAATAAGCCAGCAGGTGATGGCCCAGGGTGACCGGTTGGGCTTTTTGCATATGGGTATAGCCGGGCATAATCGTTTCGATATGTTCTGCAGCCAGCTGCAGGATGGTTTCCTGCAGGGCCAGGATCAGTCTTCTTACCTCCAGGACCTCGTCCCGCAGGTAGAGGCGCACATCCAGGGCTACCTGGTCATTGCGGCTGCGGGCGGTATGCAGTTTTTTGCCCACCTCACCGATTTTGGCGGTCAGCAAGGTCTCTATATTCATGTGGACATCTTCAGCTTCCACGCTAAATTCCAGTTGCCCGGCTTCCAGTTCCTCCCGTATCTCCTTCAGCCCGGCTACGATCTGGTCGCATTCGGCCTGGCTTATGATCCCCTGCCGGGCCAGCATGGCGGCATGGGCAATGCTTCCCTCGATATCCTGGCGGTACATGCGGCTGTCTACCTCGATCGAAGCATTGAACTCCTCGGTAAGTATATCAGTAGCCTTGGTAAATCTTCCTGCCCATAGTTTCATGGTCACACCTCAACACAAGTAATTTTTAACCAGACAGGCCTGGTTTGGGGAAATATCCGCTTTAATTATATGGGTTTTTGCCCCGAATTGCATCCCGCAATGCAGTCCTTTGCACAACTCGGTACCGGTGAGTTAGAATAGAGGGTGATTAGGCCAAGTGACCCGGCCACAGAGGGGGAAGGCTAAATGTCAGAAAAGATTTTCTATGTTGATTTTGCGGTCCTGGAGAAATTCATGCAGGATGTTTTGCAGGGGGTAGGAGTCCCCCCGGAAGATGCAGCAATCTGTGCTGATGTTCTGATCACCGCTGACAAGCGGGGTATCGATTCGCACGGTATCGGTCGCCTGAAACCCATCTATTATGATCGTATCAAGCAGGGCATATTGAATCCCCAGACCGATTTCGAAATTCTGCGTTCGGGACCGACTACCGCTGTAGTTGACGGTCACGATGGCATGGGCCATGTCATCGCCAAACGCTCCATGCAGATGGCCATCGACAAAGCACGGCAGTACGGGATGGGTATGGTTGCAGTCCGGAATTCCAGTCATTATGGTATTGCGGGATATTTCGCCCTTATGGCGGTGGAAGCAGGAATGATCGGCATCACCGGCACCAATGCCCGGCCCTCCATTGCCCCGACTTTCGGAGTGGAGAATATGCTGGGGACCAATCCCCTTACATTTGGCATCCCCACCGACGAGCCCTTCCCCTTCGTGCTGGACTGCGCCACCTCAGTAACCCAGCGGGGCAAGATCGAAGTATATGACCGGGAAGGCAAGGATATCCCCCCCGGCTGGGTGATAGATGCAGAAGGCCACACCCGCACCGACACCCGCCAGATCCTGGAGGACCTGGTCAGCGGCCAGGCTGCCCTGACTCCCCTGGGGGGGCTGGGGGAAGAAACTGGCGGCTATAAAGGCTATGGATATGCGGCGGTGGTCGAAATCCTGTCGGCTGCCCTGCAGGGCGGCTCATATTTGAAAGCTCTGTCCGGATTCAATGCTCTGGGGGGTCGCCAACCCTATCACCTGGGGCATTTCTTCCTGGCTATAGATATAGAAGCCTTTATCGACCTGGCTTCTTTCAAAGCGATCACCGGTGATATCCTGCGCCAGCTGCGAGCCTCCCGCAAAGCCCCGGGCGAGGCCCGGATCTATACCGCCGGGGAAAAAGAATACCTGGCCTGGCAGGAACGCAAGGACAAAGGCGTACCGGTCAATGAAGCCCTGCAGCAGGACATGATCAAGATGCGCGATGAACTGGGATTGACTCAATACCAGTTCGCATTCGAGTGATTCGCTTTTCTTTTCCCTGCTTTCCTAAAGGTTGACTACCCGGACTTCCTTGACCAGGGGCTGACACCGCTCAGCTATGGCATTCATTTCCGCTTTGGAATAGGGCACCACCCGGGCATAACCTGGATCCAGGGTGATCCTGGGATTGAATTGCTGCAGGGTGTATAGTTCCGCCCCGGCAATGTAGCGGGCTATCTCCACGATGTCATCCGGGGTATGCAAAACCGGCACCACCGTAGTCCTGAACTCAACCTGGGGCTTGGCATTCTTGAGCATCTGCACGGAACTGCGTATGCTGAAGAAATCTTCTGAGCTGAGCCTACCGCAGGCCAGTTTGTATTTCTTGAACTCAAGGGGGGCCTTGATGTCCATGGCCACATAATCGAGGAGGTTGTGGCGGAGCAGACTCTCCAGCATGGCCGGATTACTGCCATTGGTATCCAGCTTGACCAGGAATCCCAGGGCTTTGAGGCGGACGATATCCGCAGGCAAGTCCTCGTTCAGGGTCGGCTCCCCTCCACTGATCACCACCCCGTCCAGGAAGCCCCGCCTCTGCAGCATGAATTCCAGCACTTCTTCGATATCGATGGGTTTCACCATTATCTTGGGTTTGATCAGCAGATCGGGATTGTGGCAAAATGGGCAGCGCAGGTTGCAGCCCCGGGTAAACAGCACCGTTGCT
>JAAZOA010000188.1 GCA_012798055.1 Syntrophomonadaceae bacterium
AACAATATTCTATGACTTAGATCGATGTCTTTCAATTCCGGGCTGAACTGGTAGTCCGGCCGGACAGTGGCCATCAGGGCGTCTATGACCGTGTTGCCGGTCACCCATATCTTGAAAGCAGCCACCGATTCGGCGATCAGGTTCTCCCGGGAAACATCGGTAGGGGCGAAATGCAGTTCGGCCAGTCTGCCGGTCAGGCTCCGGTTCATCTCCTCCGGATAGGGTGAATACTTGTTGCGGGTACGCAGGCCGGCTTCCACATGTCCCACCGGTATCTTCTGGTAAAAGGCGGCCAAGGCGGCTGCAAATGTGGTGGTGGTATCCCCGTGCACCAGGACCAAATCGGGTTTCTCTGTTTCGAGGATCGATTTCAGCCCCTCCAACACCCCGGTGGTGATACTGTACAGGTCTTGTTTGTCTTTCATAAGGTTCAGGTCATATTCGGGCTCGATATTGAACAACTGCAAGACCTGATCCAGCATCTCCCGGTGCTGGGCTGTGACTACCACACAGGTATCGATATCCTGGACCTTTTTCAGCTCCTGAACCACCGGAGCCATCTTGATGGCTTCAGGCCTGGTCCCGAACACCACCATCACTTTTCCCAATCTCATCGATGATTCCCCCATATGTATATCTGTAAATAGGTCGATTTCGGCAACATATGTTTGTACATTAGCACAATCTTAATATATCGCCCGGGGGAAGTCAAAGGCAAGGTGTTTTTGCCGGCATCGGCAGGCTCTTCATCCGCGCAAAACCCGGTTTTCTAGGGTTTTCCGATACTGCCGGGCTGGAAGGTGCCGGTTTGATCCAGTAAATGCCAGATGGGTCTTTACGATGACTATCCGAAAAAATGTTTCTCTATCCGGGAGGATTTTGCGTCGCGATGGTGAAGTAAAAGAGATTAAGTAGAGAAATGAAAAGCATTAAGATAGCAGGTAACATGCCGCATGAGCTATAGCCGGAACAACGGTCCTATACTCTTGTCAGTGGCTCTGTTGCTGGCAGTAACCTTGATGATTGGGTCATTGGCCTGGCCCGGCATCGGGGACGCATCCAGCCAGGAAAACGAGTCACCTGTCCTCGTCTCCTCTATTTCGGCATCGGATGCACGAATCCCCATCTACTACACCAATCAGGTCGCCGTCCTCACTTACCACCACCTGGACTCCCTGGAAAACTCCGCCACCATAAGCGCCGAACGATTCCGCGAACACATCCAAGGATTGCACAAGCTAGGTTACAATTTTATCTCCCTGACCCAACTCAGGGATTTCCTGGAGAGTAAAAAACAGCTCCCTCCCAATGCGGTGGTCATCACCATCGATGACGGCTATGATAGCGCATACAGCCGGGCTTTGCCCGTCCTGCAGGCGGAAAAGGTCCCCGCCGCAGTTTTTATGATCGTCGGGCATATCGGAGCTACGCAAGGTGAGATTCCCAAACTGACCTGGGATGAAATGGACGAAATGCAGGGTTGGGGGATCGAGTTCCAGTCCCATACCTACGACAGCCATGCGGTAATAAACGACGAGACCGGCCGCAGCGGGTTTTCCCTGACATCCCGGGGCTATGTCCCGGAAGCAGCACGCCATGAAACCAGTATCGAATACCAGGACAGAATCCTCTATGATCTGCAGGTCTCCCGGAGTATACTGGAAGACCGCTTGGGGGCTGAAGTCCAGTACCTGGCCCTGCCCTTTGGCTCCCACAGCCTCAGCGTGCAGGAGACCGCCCGGCGGGCCGGTTATGAATATGTTTTCACGGTGGAGCCCGGCATGGTGAGCCTGGCTTCCGACCGGTTCGCCCTGGGACGCTTCAATGCAGGGCAGGCCGGTTATCAGGCCCGGGACATCCATGCCCTGATCCTCAGCTCGCTGAAAAATGATTAGGGGCGAAGCCCCCCCATGATGAGGTCGGTGATCTGCCGGGCAGCTTCGGCCGCATCGACATCCCAGCCGTCAACCACTACCGGAGCCCAAATAGCCCCGAATACCCCTCCTATTATGACGGTGAGGAACTGGGGGTCAAAATCCCTGATCTCGCCTGCAGAGATAGCCGCGCTGATCATACCGTGGAGGCGCTGTTCTTTTTCCCGCCGGGTTTCCATGGCCCATTCCTTGAGTTCCTCATCTATGACCTCTGCGTCCCAGAATAATAAGCGGGTCAGGTCCTTGTTCTCCTGGCAGAAGCGGAAAAGGAGGTCTACTCGTACGTCAACAAGGAATACTGCGAGCGGCTGGTTCGATACCGCCTGGCCGATGACGACGAAGCACTGCGGGCCGCAGCAGTGGCACTTGCTGCCTGGCGCGGACTGGGCTG
>JAAZOA010000189.1 GCA_012798055.1 Syntrophomonadaceae bacterium
ACATAATCCAGAACGGGCAACCTGGTGATTATACCTTCAGCCTGCATTTTCATCAGGGCTAAACAAAGGGCTACAAAGCTGCCGCTGATAGCTGCGGTGCGGGTTCCCCCATCAGCCTGCAAGACATCACAGTCTATCCATACCGTCCTTTCTCCCAAAGCCTGCAGATCAACCACCGCCCGCAGGGACCTGCCGATGAGGCGCTGTATTTCCGAGGTCCGCCCGGTTATTTTGCCCCGGGCAGCCTCTCTCTGAGTCCTGGTTTCTGTCGATGAGGGCAGAAGCGAATATTCAGCTGTCACCCAACCGCTGCCGCTGCCCTTCAGGAAAGGGGGGACCTTGGCCTCGATCATGGCCGTGCATAGGACCATAGTATCACCGGTCTGGACCAGGACCGATCCGTCCGGATTCTTGGTAAATCCTGGTGTCAGCCGGAAGGTGCGCATCTCATCATTTTGCCTGTTATTCGGTCTGGTCATAAAATCCTCCTTCATTCCTTTGGACGCTCGTAGATATCATGGCCCTCAGCATCGATGGCTACGATACAGGGAAAATCTCGGACCTCGAGTCTGTAAAGGGCTTCGGGCCCCAATTCCGGATAGGCTATAACTTCGGCGGCAGTAATCCTTTCTGCCAGGTAGGCCCCGGCTCCCCCTACGGTCAGCAGGTAGACTGCACCATTTTCACGCATAGCCTTTTTTACCTCCTGGTTCCTGGAGCCTTTGCCTATCATGACCCGGAGTCCCCTGGCTATCAGCAAGGGAGCATAAGCATCCATGCGCCCCGATGTGGTAGGCCCGGCCGAACCTATAACGCGCCCGGGAGGGGCCGGACAAGGACCGACATAGTAGATGATTTGTCCCCGCAGGTCAAAGGGTAACTCCCGGCCTGCCCGGATCGCTTCAGCCATCCTTTGGTGAGCCTGATCCCGGGCCGCATAGATGGTCCCTTCCACCAGCACTTCGTCCCCTACCTGCAGTGATCTTATATCTTCCAACTCCAGCGGAGCACGTATCGTTTTCACAAATTTCATTCCTCTCTTTAAACCCATTTTAGCGCGGAATCTTCGCAGCCGATCGCTTTAGAATTCAAGCTTAATACGGCGGGTCGAGTGGCAACCCAGATTTACAGCCACCGGCAGGCACGCAATATGGGTGGGATAGGTCTCTATGTTTACTGCCAGCGCAGTATTATTGCCGCCTATCCCCATCACACCTATGCCGGAGGCATTGATCCGGGTCAGCATTTCCGTTTCCAGTTCCGCCAAATCAGGACTTTCATTGGGACGCCCCACCTCCCTCAATAGGGCGTGTTTGGCCAGCAGAGCGGCTTTTTCCATGTTCCCGCCTATGCCTACCCCTACGATGACTGGTGGGCACGGATTGCCCGCCGCGGCTCGTACAACCTGGAGTATGAATTCTTTTACACCTTCAACCCCCGCGGAAGGCTTGAGCATGGCCAGCTGGCCCATATTCTCACTGCCGGCTCCTTTGGGCATGAGGGTTATCTGCAGGACATCCCCTGCTACCAAGCTTATATGAACGATGGCTGGGGTATTATCCCCGGTATTAATCCGCGCCAACGGATCCCTGACCACGGATTTGCGCAAATAGCCGCGCTGATACCCGGTACTGATTCCCCGGTTGATGGCAGTCTCCAGACTTCCACCGATCAGCTGCACTTCCTGCCCCAACTTGACGTGAGCTACCACCATTCCGCAGTCCTGGCATAAAGCCATCCGGTCACGGCAAGCGATATCCGCGTTCTCCAGCATAATCTGCAAAAATCGTCTTGCTGCTGGATGGGTCTCCCGCTCCCTGGCTGTCTGCAGTGCTCCGTGCACGTCCTTGGGCAGGACCGTGTTGGCATCGATTACCGCCTGAGCTACCCTTTCTTCGATTAGGTCAACCTTTATCTGCCGCATCTTTACCTCCTGCTGATGTCTCCAAACCATACCGGCAACACCCTATGGCCCCATTGTACTCGGGGAGTTCCAGAGACTGCACCTGGCGACCGGTTTTTTTTCTTATTATGTCCCTAAGAGCACCATTCCTGGCGACTCCCCCGGCCATGATGATAATTCCGCTGTCTAATTTGGCCAGCATACTGGCGCAGCGCCGGTAGAGGGTATAATTTATCCCTGCTGCCAGCCTGCTGAGAGGGCATCCATCCACCAGGTGGCCGATTATCTCGGTTTCCCCGAAGATGGCGCAGGTTGAATTCAACCTGACGGGATCCTCACAATAGGACGATAGTTCTTCCAGGCTCATATCAAGAATAGCGGCCATGTTCTCCAGATAACGACCTGAGCTGGCGGCACAGCGGTCATTGGTCATGAAATCGACTGTTTGCCCCGCGCGGACCTGAATGACTTTGGTGTCCTGGCCACCGATGTCCAATAGGGTAAAGTCTTTATACCTGGTTTGGTAGACCGCACCCTTCACATGGGCTTGGATCTCCGGCAAATGCAAGGCTCCCTCTACCTGGATCTTGATTTTCCCATACCCTGTGGCTACCAGGGAGGATGTTGCATCGAGCCCCAGTCCGGCCAGGTCCAATTTGATCTGTCCCCTACTTTGGCCTCCATACCGCCGGTAAAAGGCAATGGTATCGAAACTGAGGGTTTTCTGCAGCTTGTCACCCTGCATCTCGACGATTTTAATGTTCCTTGAACCCAGGTCTATCCCTATCATAGCTTATTTCTCCATCCGGTCACCGGAGCATACTGACAAAAGCCTCTAAACGCATGCGGGTTCGGGCATCCATCCGGCCAGGCTGGTCGCCTTCCAGGGTGATAAACGGCAGGCGGATTTTTTCCCGGTAGATGATGTCCTCAATCTGGCGGAAACAGAAGGTCTGGGTGTAGTGAATAATACCGTCTACCCGGCGCAATTCAAGCTGAGCCATGATGTCATCCAGGCGGGCAAAGGCTCCATAGGGATATGTGTACTGGCGATATTGTTCCACTATGTCGCCGGTAGTGAAGGGCATGGAGAATTGGCGCTGGACTTCATTGAATACCACCCTGGCTCCCATAGCTTCCAAATTCGCATATAGGTCGGTAAAAATAGGCGGGACCCCGATATAGGCTAACCGCACCCTATCCGGCCAAGGCCTCCTGCTGCGAGCTGCAGCGATAAATTCCTGCATCTCCCCCGCGAAGGCAATCGGGTCACCGTTGAAATCACTGGATGATACCAGATAATAATGGTTTTCTCCCCCGCTGACCTTATTTTCCCGCCAGGTCATCACATCGATTTCCTGGCACAAACAGCGGACCTGATCCAGTTGGGCCTTGATCTTGTCAACGGCTCCGCGTTCTACTCTGAAAATGCGCATCAGCTTTTCGATTTCCGACTGAAGGGCCGCCGGATCACGGTCATAAGGATAGGCGAAGGGAATGATATTGATATTTTTTAGCTGCAGTGTCTCCATCAAGGCCTGGGTATTGCTGCAATCACCCTGTATGACCGCTATCACAGCCTCCAGGTCCTGCTGCAGAGCCACTGCATAGAGTCCTTTTATCCAACCGCATGTATTGCGCGGGTATCCCGCATCTTCGGCAACCTCTACCAGCCGCCGTGCCTCGGCTGAATTGATGAATATATTGTTCAGGTCCACCGGTGTCTTGCCGGCAGCCAATATCACTTCCACCGGAATACTGGTGGTGAAACCGATCCTATCCATAAATACACCCTCTTAGTATCTTAGTAAAGGTCGACCCTGTGCACTTTCCGGATCACATCCCCCAGCAACATTCGCCCCACAATATAGAAGGATTCATCGTTGCCACTAACGTAAAATTCCCTCTGGTTGCGGTCGGGGCGATCGTTAAGCAGATCGCCTTTGCGCAGAATTTCGCTCAATTCCTCTACCGTTTCACAGGCTGGATCGACCAGGGTCAAGCCTTGGCCCGCACACCTGCTGATCAACGGAGCCAAAAACGGGTAATGGGTGCATCCCAGTACCAGAGTATCGATACCCTGACTGAGCAGCGGCCCCACATACTCCTCTATAGCCTGTTCGGTCTCCGGGCCGCTCAGGATTCCGGCTTCGATCAAAGGCACAAAGCGGGCGCAGGCCGCTGAGTATACATCGAGGCTGGGATCGATATCCTTTATGTTTTTGGTATAGGAGCCGCTGTTTACGGTGGCCTGGGTGGCAATTACGCCCACCTTTCCGCATCTGGTAGCCGAGACTGCCGCCCGAGCCCCTGGTTTGACCACCCCCAGGATTGGCACCGGACAAGATTTCTCCAATTCCGGCAGGGTCACCGATGAATGGGTACCACAAGCGACTACGATGGTCTTCACCTGTTGATGCAGCAGAAATGCGATAATGTCATGTGCGTACTGAAATAGCTCCTCACGGCTCTTGCTGCCGTAAGGCACGTGCGCGGTGTCTCCGTAATATACAAAGCTTTCCCCGGGCAAACGCTCGAGCAGTGATTTGACCACCGTCAGCCCGCCTACCCCTGAGTCGAATATGCCGATTGGCCTGTTACTCAATAGCTTACACCTCTATCATTTTGCACTGTTCCTCTTGGAGGTCAAAGTGTCATGCAATCCAATAAATACTCTAACACTTTTACCTGCCATGTGCCAGTCATGATCTTGTCCGGCCCCCTGTTCAAAGGCAGTCCGATTTGGTATCCTAGGCTGCAAAGGAGTGATCAGATTGCGATACGTTGGCAATATATATCGCCCCCCCAGCGAGGCTGGCAGCCTTTTGATCCAGGCGACCATAGGCTGTCCGCACAACAAGTGCACCTTCTGCTCCCTGTATAAAGGAGTTCGTTTCAGAGTGCGACCGGTCCAGGAAATCAAAGAAGATCTGCTCGCTGCCCGGGACCATTATGGGCCATTTGTCCAGTCCCTGTTTTTCCCGGACGGAAATACCATAATCATGAAGACAGACCAACTGGTGGAGATTTTTTCCTATGCTCGGCAGCTCTTCCCCCACCTGGAGCGGATAACGGTTTATGGATCAGCCCGCTTCGTCAACAAAAAGAGCCTGCCCGAATTGACCCGGTTGAGAGAGGCCGGACTGAACCGCATCCATATGGGCATGGAGAGCGGTGATGATGCTACCCTGGAGAAGATCTGCAAGGGAAGCAACTCTGAGGAGATAATTGCCGCCGGTCTGAAACTCAAGCAAGCCGGCATAGAAACCAGTGAATATTACCTGGTCGGTATAGCTGGACGGTCCAGGTGGAGAGAACATGCCCTGAACAGCGCCCGGGTCTTGAGCGCTTTCAGTCCTGAGTTCATAAGGCTGCGGACCTTTGCCCCCGAGCCCGGCACACCCATCCAGGAGGAAATTTCATCCGGGAGTTTTGAATACCTGAGTCCCCATGAAGCCTTGCGAGAGGTGCGGCTCTTGATCGAAAATCTGCACTGCCAAAACAGTATGGTATTGAGCGATCACATCACCAACTACTGGAATGTACATGGAATGATCCCTGAGGATAGGGAAAAGATGTTGGCCTCGATAGATCTGGCTCTTGAGATAGATGAAAGCCGCTTCCGCACCCCTGATTTGCATCATCGCTGATCCGACCAGCCCTAATGTTCGGTTTATTGGCCATTGCTGGCTTTCCCCGGAAAACCATGATCAGCTCATCTCCCTTCAGGTGATGAGCTGATCTCAGTTTAGACCCAGGCTTGTTTGGTTTAGGCACCGACTGGCGGGACTATATATACTTCATCCCCGCGAAAATCGAAATACTGGCTTAATTTCCAGTAGAC
>JAAZOA010000190.1 GCA_012798055.1 Syntrophomonadaceae bacterium
ATAGGCAGTCATGACCTGACCATCGATTTTCTGATCGATATTTTGCTGAAAAGCCATGGCCCCCGCATGGTTTCCACCAATGTTGGCAGTATGGGGGGGCTTATGTCCCTGCGGCGCCGGGAGACTCACTGCGCCGGCCTGCATCTTCTGGACTGCGAAACAGGCGATTATAACCGGAGTTACCTGGACAAGTACCTGCCCGGCGAAAGAATAATGCTGGTAAACTTGGTTTACCGGCAGCAGGGGCTCATCGTGCAGCCCGGTAATCCCATGGGCATCAAGGGCTTGGAGGACTTGAGCCGGCCTGAAATCAGGTACATTAACCGCCAAAACGGGGCTGGGACCAGATTGCTGCTGGATTATCTGTTGGGGCTGAATAATATCGATCCGCAATCCGTCAATGGATATAATCGCGAGGAATATACTCATTTGGCGGTGGCGGCAGCGGTAAAAAACAATGCCAGCGATACCGGCATGGCGATCTATGCCAGTGCCAAGATCCTGGCCCTGGATTTCATTCCCATCGCTACCGAACGCTATGATTTGTGCATCATGCCGGGACTTATTAAGAAATCCCACCTTGACGCTCTGCTGGATGCCATCCGCAGCCGTGAATTCCAGGACCGGGTTAGGGCTTTCGGCGGATATAGGCTTGATCAATCGGGCCAGATCCTCATGGAGCGATAGATTCATTTAATTGATTATAATTGCTAATGTTTTGCATATCTTTTATTTATATAAAAACCTCCTGCCCGCTATTGGCAGGTAATTTACTTTTAATGTCGAAATTTTCATGGGATAATCTATTCTAAGTGTCATGACCATTTGCGCGGTCGCAGGGTACATTCTATCGGGTCGAGCCTTATCTGATCGTGTAAGGTATAA
This sequence comes from Syntrophomonadaceae bacterium, assembly GCA_012798055.1. Classification (GTDB taxonomy): domain Bacteria; phylum Bacillota; class Syntrophomonadia; order Syntrophomonadales; family Syntrophomonadaceae; genus PHAA01. Next base: position 886 of record JAAZOA010000190.1, read on the forward strand.
TAAATATTCTTTTGGATCCCCGCTCGGAGGTGGTATGTAAGAGGGATCAAGCGGATTATACTGGGGTATCCCATTTCGGGAAGGGGCGGCAGATCGAAAAGGTTGTGCGCCTTGACCGGCTGTATTGGGGTCATTCCGGTGGTCATTTCATGGGGGGATGCTATACTAGGTTATTCGTATTCTAGTTAGTATTTTTATTAGTGGGAAAGGAGAGTGTTAGCTGTATGAAGGTTACCCGTAGACAATTCTTCAAGGTAACCGGTGCCAGCGCAGCAGCTTTGGCTGTAGCCGATCTGGGATTCAACCTGGATGCTGCGGCCTCAGAGGTAAGGACATTGCGGATCAAGAATGTCAAAGGCGTTCCGACTGTTTGTCCCTATTGCGCTTCAGGCTGCGGGCTGCTGGTGTATTCTGAACGGGATGCATCCGGAAAGTTCATCAAACTTCTAAGTGTAGAAGGAGATCCAGACAATCCCATCAATCGCGGAGGAGCGTGCGCCAAGGGTTCTTCCATGTTCAACCTCCGGGAGATCTATGATCCCGAGACCGGTGAACAGAAGATCAATCCCAAACGCGTCAAGAAGCCCCTTTACCGGGCACCGAAAAGCGACAAATGGGAAGAAAAAGATTGGGAATGGATGATCGAGAAAATTGCCGAGCGGATCAAGGAGACCCGCGACAGCAGCTTTATCCACAAGGAGAAGCTGGCCGACGGCAGTGAAGTTATAGTCAACCGTACCGAAAAAATGGCATCAGTAGGGGGTTCCGGCCTGGACAACGAGGAAGCCTACCTGTGGAGCAAGCTAGCGCGCTCAATGGGAATGGTCTATCTCGAGACCCAGGCCCGTATCTGACACTCCGCTACGGTGGCAGGTTTGTCACCAGCATTTGGCCGGGGTGTTATGACCAATCATATGGTCGACCTGAAGAACGCAGACGTTTCACTCATTATGGGCAGTAACATGGCCGCTAACCATCCCATCGGGATGAAGTGGCTGGGGGTAGGCCGCCGGGAAAGAGGGACCAAGATGATCCATGTGGATCCCCGCTTCACCTCGACCTCGTCTCTGGCCGATCTCTATTGTCCCCTGCGGCCGGGAACAGATATTGCTTTCATTTCGGGGATGATCAACTATATCTTGGAACATGAACTTTATCACAAGGAGTATGTGCTGGCTTATACCAATGCTTCTTACCTGATCGCAGACGGCTTTGATTTCAAAGACGGCCTGTTCTCCGGCTATGATGCAGCCAAGCGCAGTTACAACAACACTACCTGGGATTACCAGTATGATGCGGATGGGACCACCATCCTGAAGGATCCTACCCTGCAAAATCCCCGCTGCGCTTTCCAGCTTATGAAGAAGCATTATTCACGTTATGACATCGATACGGTCTGCAAAATCACCGGCAGCCCCAAAGACAAGTATTTAGAAGTCATCAAACTGTTCGCTTCCACTGCGGCGCCCAACAAAACCGGCAATATCATGTATGCCATGGGCATAACCCAGCATACGGTAGGCAGCCAGAATGTCAAGTCTTTCGCCAACCTGCAGCTGCTGCTGGGCAACATGGGCCGTCCCGGCGGAGGAGTCAACGCCCTGCGCGGCGAAAACAACGTACAGGGAGCTACCGATATGGCCTTACTCTTCCATATAATTCCCGGCTATATCGATTCCCCCACCAACGCGCCGAACAATAAGAACCTGCTCTCCTTCCTGAAAGCTGTCACTCCGGGAGCGGCCAAACTGCCAGCGGCCACTATGGCTGAATTCCGCGAAGCAGTGGCCAAAGGCATTCCCAACTCCGGTTTCAAGGTCAACACCTCCAAGTGGGTAGTGAGTATGCTCAAAGCCTGGTATGGCGATGCCTGTAATGAAGCCAATGACTTTGCCTACCATTACCTGCCCAAACGGGATGCCACCAAGAACTACTCGCATATCGCCATGTTCGAAGCCATGTTCAAAAAGGAGATCGAAGGCTTGTTCATCATGGGTTCAAACCCGGTGGTGGGCGGACCCAATGCCAACAAGGAACAGGCGGCCATGTGCAACCTGAAATGGCTGGTCAGTGTAGACCTGTGGCTGAATGAATCGGCTGATTTCTGGACCCGGGATGCCTGGGAAAGAGTAGCCTATGACGGCAAGGTAGAAAAGAAAGAGCCCAAAGACATCGATACGGAAGTCTTCTTCCTGCCGGCTTGTGCCGTCTATGAGAAGGAGGGCACTGCAGCCCAGACCGGACGCTGGGTACAATACCGCTGGAAAGGCGCTGACGAAGTGGGCGAGTCCAAGTCCGACCTGTGGATAGTGGATAAAATCGCCCAGAAACTGAAAGAGCTGTACAAGAACAGCACCCTGCCCCAGGACGAACCCATCAAGAACATGACTTGGGGCTACGGGCACGGTGAAGAACCCGAACCCATCAATGTCGGATTTGAAGTCAGCGGCTATACGGTAGCCGACAAGAAGGTGGTCACTACTTTCGCCAACCTGAAGGACGACGGCAGCACCGCCTGCGGTGTTTGGATATACTGCGGGCAGATGGCCAACAACAAGGACGGCTCACTGCTCTATAAACCGCAGAAGCGGGACAACAAGGACAATTCCAAAACCGGTTTGGGACTCTATTCCAACTGGGGATGGTGCTGGCCGGTCAACCGCCGCATAGTTTACAACCGCTGCTCCGTTCAGCCGGATGGTGTGACCCCCTGGCCGGGTGACGATGCCCGCGTCCTGATCCACTGGGATCCCACCAATATATCAGATCCTACCAAGCCTGAAGTGGTAGGCGCTTGGGTCGGAGACGATGTACCCGACTGCGCCAAGACCTCTCCCCCGGACAAAGCCGTACCTTTCCTGATGAGGCCCGAAGGCACTGGTTGTCTCTTCGCCGCCAAAGGCTCCTTCAAAGAAGGTCCTTTCCCCGAGCACTATGAGCCCTGGGAGAGCCCGGTCGAGAATATGATGAATCCGGTACCGGTTAATCCGGCCTCCAAGATCTGGGAACCAGACAAGATGGGGACCAGCGACAAATACCCGTACGTAGGTACTACCTACCGGGTAGTGGAACACTGGCAGACCGGAGCCCTGACCCGCAACCTGCCCTGGCTGGCTGAACTTATGCCCAATATGTTCGTGGAGATCAGCGAAGAACTCGGCAGGATTAAGGGCATCGAAAACGGTGACAAGGTCATCGTCTCCACTACCAGAGGCGATATCGAAGCTTACGCTTGTGTCACCAAACGCGTTCAACCCTACATCGTCGACGGAAAACAGGTCCATCTGGTCGGCATGGTCTGGCAATATGGATTCAAAGGCTTTGCCACCGGCGATATCGCCAACCGGCTCACTCCTCATGTTGGAGATGCCAACACCATGATACCCGAATACAAAGCCTGGCTTTGCGATATAAGGAGGGCTTAAGTATGGCAAGATATAAAACCAATCTATACGATACCAGCAAATGTTCAGCTTGCCGCGGCTGTATAGTGGCCTGCAAGGACAGCAATATGCTGCCGGGCAAATCTGATA
>JAAZOA010000191.1 GCA_012798055.1 Syntrophomonadaceae bacterium
CCCCGTCTTGCTGGCTTCTTCGCTAACATTGACCTGCACCAAGACCGGGACCTTGATCCCCACCTGTCCCGCGCGGTAGTCGATTTCTTTGGCCAGGCTCCATCGGTCCAGGGAGTGGATCAGATATGCACGCCCCACCAGGTCCTTGACCTTGTTGGTCTGCAAACGGCCAATCATGTGCCATCTGGCTTCAGGCAGGATCCGCATCTTCCGCACCAATTCCTGGACCCGGTTCTCTCCAAAGTCACGGACACCCAACTCATAGGCCAGTCTTACTTCCCTGTCGTCAGCCATCTTGCTCACGGCAACCAGGGTGATCTCCCGAGGTGAGCGCCCGCTGCGGCAAGCTGCCTGGTCAATCCGCTGCCTTATGCCTTTCAATCGTTGGCCTATCTCCATTTTATCACCTGTTGGTATTTAATATATCCTCTGCGGGAGGATTGTTTACTACCATATCATTCACGTCCAGTCCATCTACCACAGCCAAACCGTCTTTTATTTTTATGAGCTCGATAGGCTTAAAGTAGATTTCTTCGCCATTGGCGCAGTATATTCCTTTTTTCCCCGACTTCTCAACGACAGCTTTTTCGGCCACCAGGTAACCGCTGTAAGAATTGAACACCACTTCTAGCTCTGTCTTTCTCTGCCCTAAAAGTTCCTCGCTGAATTTGTCGAACTCCAACAGGACATAGGTCGCATCCGGATCTCTTTTGACGTCTAAAAGGTAAGCTTTACCCAGACTATTTTCACCCTGGAAAAGCTTGACCTGGTGCCTGATCTTCAATTCCAGGTTGAAATCCTCCCCCGGCAATTTGATCAAAACCCGGGTTGGCTGCAGGCTGTCTAGAACCTTGCCAAAAGCAGTTCCAGCGGGAATGATTTGCAGGGCATCATTTGCACCTGAATAGGTTTTGAGATTGAAAGTATCACCATTGACTGCCTGGATATCCAGGTCACGGAATGTGTCCTCCAAACCATCGGTCTGGCGCATAAATATACCCGAATTCGCAGCTCTTATAGGTATTTTCCCCTGATCAGTGATAAAGTAACCCAGCAAAGCTCCCCGGGCAATTTTTTCTTTTTCCTTGGCCATGTTTTCGAAACGTCCATTTTCGGTCGAAGTCAAGATGGTTTCCCGATTCATGACGACAGCGGGACCACCGAACCTGTCTTCCAGGGTCCCGTACTCAACCACCTTGATGTCCCGGTTGAACCGCACAATCGCTCGCTGCATGTTCGAGCCTATTTGAAAAAGGATTCCCATGACCAGAAGGGTAGCAACGACTAGCAGCGCAAACCTCGCGATGCCTTTGCGTTTTCCCTGTTTTTCGATTCTCTCTTTCCGCAGGGACAATACCTTCACCTCCCCCGGGACCATTTTACAAAGCTATGAAACTGAACCCAAAGGTAGATCCCTTGCCTACCTCACTGTCGACCATTACTTCCCCGCCATGGGATTCGACTATGTGCTTGACGATGGCCAGGCCCAAGCCTGTACCGCCCAAATCCCTGGAGCGGGCTTTATCGACCCGGTAAAAACGTTCAAATACGCGGGGAAGGCTCTCCCGCGGAATACCCATGCCGGTATCGGTAATAGTGGTCAAAACCCGGTTATCCCTTTCCTGACTGCGGATAGTTATCTTGCCCCCACTCGGGGTATACTTGATAGCGTTGTCCAGTAAATTTATCAAAACCTGGTTTAAAAGGTCTTCGTCCGCATGCACGTAGGGCAGCGCATTGTCATATATATACTCCACCTGCAGATCTTTTTCACTTATTTGAGGCCCCAAGACATTCATGACATTGCTCACGTAGCGAGGCATGCACACTGGGTGGGTATCGACCGCTTGCTCTTTGGATTCAATGGAAGAGAGAGTAAGCAAATCCTCGATAAGACGGCTCAAGCGAAAGGTCTCACTATCTATTATGGTTAGAAACCGCCGGCACAGGACGCTGTTTTCCATAGCCCCGTCCAGCAGTGTTTCTACGAACCCTTTGATGGAAGTCAGGGGTGTCCTTAATTCATGAGATACATTGCTGACGAACTCCGAACGCATCTGGTCAAAATTACGCGCATCGGTCACATCATGGAATACTGCGACTGCGCCCTCGATTTCACCGTTCGCTCCCTTGATGGGGGCTACGTGCACCTGAAATATTTGGGAGTGAGGTTTAATAGTGGTCTCAATGAAGGCTTCCTTCCCGTTTTTCAGAACTTCTTCCACTTTGGCGCTTATTTGTTCATAATCTGGGCATCCACAAAAACGCCGGCCTTTTAGGACCCCTTCCTTGACTACGAAAATATTTTCCGCGGCTTTATTGGCCATTATTATCTGAGCCTGTCCGTCCATGACCACTACCCCTTCGGCCATACTTGTAAGGATGGCATTCATGGTCATTATCTCCTGATCTGGCTTATTCATCAAACGCTCTCACCTTCTTATCGCGGTCCTGTCTTCAACAAATCTATAACCAACCCCCCGCACTGTCTCAATATAACGGGGGAAACTCGAATCATCATTAAGTTTCTGTCTCAGATGCCTGATGTGCACATCCACAGTGCGAGTATCCCCGGAAAATTCATAGCCCCATACCTTCTCCAGCAGGACCTCCCGGTTAAACACCCTCCCCTGGTGAGTGGCCATCAACCGCAGCAGTTCAAATTCTTTTGGCGTCAAATCGAGTTTCACATCATTCAGAAACACTTCATGCTGTTCCGGGATCATAATAAGGTTTTTGTAAATGTAAGCCTTGGAGGTTACTGTTTTTTCCGCTGCTAATATCCGGACCGCTCTCAGCCTGGCTTTTACCCTGGCCACCAATTCCCTAGGACTGAACGGTTTTTTGATGTAATCATCCGCTCCCAATTCCAGCCCCATGATTGTATCCACCTCTTCAGCCCTGGCAGTGAGCATGATGATGGGTATGGAATGATAACGCTCATCCTTTTTCAGATTCCGGCAAACCTGCAATCCGTCCATATGAGGCAGCATTATATCCAGTACGATCAAATCAGGCATTTCGCTCTCAACAATGCTGAGCGCATTCTGGCCGTCGTAGGCCACTACTACCTGGTAGCCCTCTTTTTCCAGATTGAATTTGACCAACTCGACAATGTAGGTCTCATCATCCACTACCAATATATTCGCGTTTTTCAACCTTTTCACCTCAATATTTTAGCCCCAGTAGAGCACCCATCCGTCCGGTCCTTCCCTGCTCCTTGCGGTAAGAGTAGAATATTTGGGGGTTGCAGGCTGTGCAGACTTCGCACATGATTATGTTGTCAATTCTCACACCCCCGGCTATGAGCATCCGGCGATTGGTTTCCGGCAGATTCCAAGTGATCTTGCCTTCTGCATCAAATGTCATTATATCATGCCAGCCTCTGAACTCGGCCTCTACCTTATTTTTGAGATCCGCCTGAATTACAAAACAACAGGGCCCGATTCCCGGCCCAATGAACACCCTGACCTGGTCAGGGGACGTGCCATATTCTACCTGCATGTGGCTGAGGGTTTTATGGGCAATCCTGTCCATAGTGCCCTTCCAGCCGCAATGAGCCACACCAATGGCCCTACGGACAGGATCAAAAAAGCAGACCGGAACGCAGTCGGCATAAAAACTCAGTAACCACAGGCCGGCCTGGTCGGTTATCAACGCGTCGCAATCCGGTATTGCTGAATCAAGTTCAAAGGCGCCCCGTCCTTTGTCCCTCACGGTTACTTTGGC
>JAAZOA010000192.1 GCA_012798055.1 Syntrophomonadaceae bacterium
CAGGCGGACCGGTTTTTCTACTTCTTTTTTCAGGTTATATACGGTGCTCATACTATTTCCTCCTTTGAGCGCTGTCCTAAGTGTGAATATACCGGGCCTGTATCGCCGGTAGCCGCGATTTGAGCCAGCCGGCCGAACACTTTGGCTATGTCTTCAGTCTTGACATCGCGTCCGCCCAGGCCGTAAACGATATTGATCAGGTGCGGTCGTTCCTTGAGGTCATACAAAGCACTGCGGGTCTCAGAGAATATGGGGCCTCCCTGGGCGGAGAAACCTTCCGACTTGTCCATGACCGCCACCGCCCGGGTATGGGCCAGGACCTGGGCTAGTTCCTCCCCTGGGAAAGGACGGAACACCCTGATCTTAACCAGCCCTGCTTTTACTCCGTCTTCCCGCAGTTTATCGACGGCAGCTTTAGCTGTTCCGGCACTGGAGCCGATCAAGACCAGGGCCAGGTCCGCATCCTCCATCTTGTATGCTTCAAACAGGCCGTAATTGCGGCCCGAAATCCTGGCGAAGTCTGCTGCCACTTCCAGGATGCGGGTTTTGGCAGCTTTCATGGCCTCAGCCTGCAGGACTTTGTGTTCCATATAATAAGCACTGATATCGTAGGGTCCTACCGCCAGCGGATTCTCTTTTTTCAGCAGGTAGTGCTGGGGCTCGTATTCCCCGACAAAGTTGCGAACTTCCTCAGTATCCAAGAGCTCGATATTCTCCACCGCGTGGCTGGTTATGAATCCGTCCATACAGGTCATCACCGGCAAACGCACCTGCGGAGCCTCGCCTATGGGCATGGCCATCAGGAAATTATCGTAGGCTTCCTGGTTGTTTTCAGCATAGATCTGGATCCAGCCCGAATCACGGGCCCCCATCGAGTCCGAGTGGTCGGCATTGATATTGATGGGGCCGGAAAGAGCCCGGTTTACACAGGCCAGGGTGATGGGCAGCCGGTCTGAGGCCGCCACGTACAATAATTCGTACATCAGGGCCAGCCCGCAGGAGGAGGTGGCGCTTACCGCCCTGGCCCCCGCCGCCTGGGCAGCGATGCACACCGACATCGAACTGTGCTCGGACTCCACGGTTACGTATTCGGTATTGACCTGGCCATCTGCCACATATTGGGCGAAGTACTCAGGAATCTCAGTGGAGGGCGTGATCGGGAAGGCCCCCATTACATCAGGGTCTATCTGTTTCATAGCGTAAGCTACGGCTTCATTGCCGGATAGGCGGGTCTTCATCTGGCTTCACCTCCAGCCACCATGGTGATCGCCGGGAATGGGCAAACGTTCTCGCAGATGCCGCAGCCCTTGCAGTGCATATAGTCAAAATCCAAACGTTTGCCGTCCTTGACCGGAATAGCCATGTCCGGGCAGAACGGAACGCAGAGCATGCAATTCTTGCAGGCTTCCTGGTGGAAAATGGGGGTGTTGGTCCTCCAGGTACCGGTGTTGAAAGCCCGCGCAGTTCCTGGTTCGTAGATCTCTCCTCCCGGGGTCAGGTCCTGCCAGGGGGTCTGTTCGTTGATATCCTTCGCCTGGATCATCCTACCTGCACCTCCTCCATGGATTTTCTCAGGGTAGCCATATTGCCCAGGATCACCTGGGGCTTGGCTGAGAATTTGTGCGCAAATGACTCTTCAATATGGGCCAGGAATTCGGCCGTGTCTAGCACGCCGCTGACTTTTACCGCCGCAGCCAGCATCGGGGTGTTGGGGAAATTGGTGCCCAAAATCTCCTCCGAAATTCTTCTGGCATCGATAGTGCATATTTTCCCATTCCAGCCTTTAAGCTTGGAGCGCAGCTCCTGGGGGCTGTGCCGGGTATTGACGATAACTGCCCCGCTTTCCTTGAGCCCGCTGGTCACATCCACGCTTTCCAAGAGGGTTTCATCCACTACCACCACGTAATCGGGATAGTAAATGTTGGAATGGATGGTGCAGCGCTCAGCACTGATCCGGTTGTAGGCGGTGATCGGGGCTCCCATTCGCTCGGGCCCATATTCGGGGAAGCCCTGCACGAATTTGCCCTGCTCTGCAGCTACGTCAGCCAGCAGCAGGCAAGCCAACTTAGCTCCCTGCCCGCCCCGGCCATGCCAGCGGATTTCTACCATGTCATTTGAAGCCATTGCTCTTTTCCTCCACTCGTTTCTATGTCTCCTCGTCATCGCCCGGCCCATGGCCAGAGCTGCCACTTCACGACCCATCAAGCAAAAAAGCTTCCGTCCCCTAAAGGGACGAAAGCCATGAAGACATTCGCTGTACCACCCGTTATCATCAACATACCATCATATGCGTTCCCGGTTACGGGGGAAAGCCGTCGAAGCCTACTGGATCAATCGTTCGGTCCGCAGCTCGGGAGTGATTTTCGGTTTCAGACTAACGGTACCGGCTTGCACCATCCCCGGCTCGCTGCGACTTTCGGCTGAAACGTACTCTCTCCGTCAATGCCTTTGATATTTGAAATTATAAACTAATATATCTAGTCGGCTCGATTTTGTCAATCATTTCCCTTGCAGGCCCTCCACAAAAGCCAGAACATTTTGGCCCAGGACCCGGTGATTATATCCGCCCTCCAATATCCCGAAGCATCCGCCCCGGTTGCGTTGGGCGGCTCCAAGCATCAGCCTGGCCATCAGATTATAATCATCGGTGTGCAAAAGACCGCCCCAGTCATCTTCATGGTTGTCGAATCCGGCTGAAGCTGCAATCATGTCGGCATCGGTTAGGGCCAGGGCTTTTTCCACGGTGGCCAGGTATTCCTGGCGGCTGCGGGTGGAGGCGGGATTCAAAATGGTTACATAACCCTTGTCGCCCAGGATATTGACATTGCCATCCCCAAAATGAAGGTCGAAATCCAGGACGAAGGCTTTTTTTATCCTGCCCTGGTTTTTCAGTTTCTCCAGGGCGATGGCCATGTTGTTGAAATAGCAGAAACCCCAAGCGCTTTCGGCTGAAGCATGGTGCCCCGGCGGTCTGATCAGTGCGAAGCAAGGCTCACTCAACCCGATTTCCGCTGCTTTTATAGCCCCGCCGGCGGCCAGGGCGGCTATCGAATAGATGCCCCTGCGTTCTACTGATTTTACGTGTTCTTCGGTGTGTACCCGGAGGATATCATCCTTGGTGGCTGGTTCCGGTTGGATGAAGGTCACCTTGCCTTCGAGGGCCGTCACCACAGCCTGAATTCTCCCCGCAGCCGCGGCTGGATCGGATGTGTAGACCTGGTTGAAATCTTCGTGGTAAACTACTTTCATGTTGTCCTCCTTTCAATCCGGCCCCAGTGGCCTACCGCTTACCTGTCGCCACCGGCCAACCAATCTATTTCCAGCTATGAGTTGAAGCAAAGTTAACTTCTCCTTAACATTGACTTTACGTTAACTTAACATTATCTTGGTATAATTATTAACAAGGAAGAGAAAAGGAGGTGATAAAAGAAAACATGGACAGCATGTATCTGATTGTTATTATTGTAGCCCTGGCTTTGGTTTTTGACTACATAAATGGTTTCCATGATACGGCTAATGCGATTGCCACTTCCATTTCCACCAAAGCGCTCTCGCCGCGAAATGCCATCCTTATCGCAGCTTCACTCAATTTTGTGGGAGCCTTGAGCGGAACGGCCGTAGCCGCCACTATAGGCAAAGGGATCGTAGCCCCGGAGGTAGTGACCCCCGATGTTTTGATCTCTGCACTTATCGGGGCCATTTTTTGGAACCTTTTCACCTGGCTGTACGGCATCCCCAGCAGTTCATCCCACGCCCTGATCGGCGGATTGACCGGGGCAGTCATCGGTTCATTCGGGTTCCAGCAGGTCAAATGGTACGGATTTGGGAAAATCCTGGCTGGTCTGATCCTGTCCCCCATTTTAGGTCTGATCCTGGGCAGTCTGATCATGATCCTCTTGTTTTGGATTTTTTCAGGATCAGCGCCCGCGCGGGTCAACAACAACTTCCGCAAAATTCAAATCTTATCTGCGTGCATGGCCTCATTCGCCCATGGCTCCAACGATGCCCAGAAATCCATGGGTATCATCACCCTGACCCTTTTCAGCGCGGGGCTGCTCACCACATTTACGGTCCCATTCTGGGTCAAGGCCAGTTGTGCCATCGCCATGGCCTCGGGTACTGCGTTTGGAGGCTGGAAAATAATACGCACCATGGGCGGCAAGATCTTCCGCATCGAGCCCATCAATGGATTTGCCGCGGATTTCAGCGCCTCGGCCATCATCTGGGGTGCCAGTCTGCTGGGCGCTCCGGTCAGCACCACCCATGTGGTCTCATCCTCAATCATGGGGGTCGGAGCTGCCAAACGCCTTAAGGGGGTCCGCTGGAATATAGCCAGGCAGATTTTAATAGCCTGGGTGGTAACTATACCTTCCTCCGCTCTGGTCGCTATAGGGGTCAACTATTTGATAAAATTTCTGATATGAATGGCTGATGCCAATCACATAATTCTCCGGTTTGTAAAACCCGCTATCAGGCGGGCTTTTGCTTTTTGTATAGACTTTTAGCGGCACTTTCGCAGGCAATGTATCACGGCTGTCTTTCTTCGACCCATTCCTTCAGTATGACAGCTTGATTATACCGCTCATCTGTAGCTGCGTAGACCTGGGTATCATCGCTGTACTTGAGTTTTTTCCCGCACCTTGGCCAGGGAATCATTCCTCAGCCCCAGCTTCGCTTGCTCTTGCCCGCTCCTCGTTGGATGGCAGCTGCCTGTTTCTGTCCTGGGCATTGGCGTGTTTCATTTGGGCGACCGGGTCAGTCTCCATTGCCGCAAGATTGGTCTTGCACAAGGCTTTAAAGGCCATGATTTTTTCTTTGAAAACGCCTTCATAGTCGTCCGGTATGTTGCGGCAGCAGTAATCTGCCATATAGGCCGACCAGTAGGGGTCATCCGCTTCGATCTTCTTGGACTCGGTGTACTGTTCCCGGGCCACCGCATAATTCCACAGGGCCTCTGCGTCCTTGTATTTATCCAGGGACAAGGACACCAGGGCTGAATTGGCATCGGTCCACCTTTCCAGCTCTATAGCCCGTATACCTTCCTGGTATCTGTCTTCGATCGGGTCCCCGGTTCTAATGGGTTCTTCAATCTTCTTGCTCTTGAAGC
>JAAZOA010000193.1 GCA_012798055.1 Syntrophomonadaceae bacterium
GAGCAGGACTGCTGCCCAGCCGCCCGGACCCGGATTGCCCGAACAGGCCCCGTCGGTATAAATAATTATGTTTTTCATTTTCGTTGCTCTTTTCTCAGCCTGCAGCCCCGACTAGGTGGCAAACAGGGCGACCAACTCGCTGATGGAATTGATTTTGTAGTCACAATCCATACAGCGCTCGTCCAATAAAGGGGCCAGCCATATTGCCTTCATACCTGCATTCTTGGCACCGAACACGTCGGTGCTGCTATCATTTCCCACATGAGCGGCTTCATAATTCTTCACCTTTAGGTTGTCCAGGGCATACTGGAAGATCTTCGGGTTGGGTTTGGCCCAGCCTACCTCGTCGGAAAAAACCAGAAACTCGAAGCACGGCAGGATGCCGTCTTTTTTCATGAACTCCCGCAAAATGCTGCCCGGACTGGTACCGGAATTGCAGATTACACCTAGTTTATATTTTTCCGCCAGCAGAGGCAGCGTGGCTGATACACCGTCGTTCATCTCCGGGGGATGGGTCCTGAGTTGAGTGGTATAGGCTTCATATACCTTGGTCCATGCCTCCCGGTCCAAGTCAACCTGCAGGTACTGCAGTATGCAGTCCAGCTGTCCCCGGGCGGTTATATCCAACCCATGATCACGCTGATACTGGAGGGCAAAGCGCGAGGCAGCCAGAACCGCGGTCCGGATGGAGTCGCTGTTCAGCGCGTGCCCCATTTGCTGTAATATGTGCTGGAGAGAAGCCACCCTCAGGTCTCCTAATTCCTGCATGCGCGGAGCCTTGTAGAGTGTATCCCAGAAATCGAAGGTTATCGCCTTCAGCACTACCATACCACCTTATACAGGATGTTCCGGGCTATTTTAAGTAAGGGGAGGGTTCCCGGGGCCGGTCTTCATTATTTTGCAGACTGGATCAGGATTCCATGATCTTCTTGGTAGTCGCTTCGGATTGCTCCACGAATCCTTTGATATCCCCATCCAGGATGGCCTGGTTGTCTACCTGTCGTTCCTTATTATAAGAGCGCACCTGATCCTTGAAGTTTTTGTCGTTCCTATAGAATCCGGATCCCTTGAACACCACGCCCACATTCTTGCCGATGAGCCGTTCACAGGCTCCCCCGCAAGTAGGGCAGGTATCCAGAGCTGATTCGGTTATCTTCTGGACTTTCTCGAACCGCCCACAGTTCTCACACCGGTAGTCATAAATCGGCACTTTTTTCACTCTCCTAGACTATTTATACCAGATTGCTGAGTACGCTGAAATATATGACCAGACACATGAAGCCATTCCAGACCCCATGGGCTACCATTGGCACCAGGATGCTGTCGCTCTTTTCGTAGAAGTAGCACAGGGCAACTCCACCCACCGCCAGAGGCAGGGCCCGCCACAGGTCATAGTGGGCCAAACCGAAGACCAGCCCGGCCAGGAACGCCCCTCCCCTGGGGCCCAGGTATTTTTTAAACAAAGGATAGATCATGCCGCGATAGAAAAGCTCTTCAGCTACCGGGGCCAGCACCACCGCTGCAAAACAAATGGCGAGAACCTCGGGAAGCCGGGTCACCGATCGTAGAAGCTCCTCTATTTCCTGCGGAGGCAGGTCAGGCTGGAAGTATTTTATCACAACCCCCATCAGCATAACCATAACTATGAGCAAAAGGCCTCCAATTAGGCCATAAGACCTCAGGTCCGGC